>JBHADY010000252.1:0-4457 GCA_041855325.1 Ignavibacteriota bacterium | reverse complement strand
TATTCGCGCACCTCGCTGAATGCCATACCCCTTCCTTTGAAGTTGGTATGATAGCTACCCGCGAACTGATCGCGAGAGAGTGTCTTTGTTTTTATCTCTATTTTTCTTACTTTTTTGAGTAATTCATTTGCATCCATAATTCACCTAATCTATATGTAGATAAAGACTTAACCTTTCTGAGTAAGATATACCCCGAGCATCACCATTAGCGCCCCGATGACGAAAGGAGTAGTGAAATTGAAACTGAGGAATATGAAAGCTAATATCGCTGTTAGCACCGGCTGAAGATTATTGAACACCGACAGCTTAGATGCGTCCATTCTCTCCAAGAGCCAATACCAAAGAGCATAGCCCACCACGGAGGTGAACATACCCAAATATAGAATTTGCACCCAAGAAGTGCCATCTATAAATGAAAAGTCTAAACTTGCATCTACGGTGGCATATATAGGCAGATAGAGCAAATAGCCCAAAATCACTGCTAAGCCTGTGGAGAATATAGCCCCGTATTTGGGGATAATCTTCTTGCCGATAATCGTATATATAGCCCACGAAAGACTGCCCAATAAGCCCAGAATATTACCGACGAAGTACTCCGAGCTTAGGTCTATTCCATTCTGTATGAATATTAGCAATGCCCCGCCAAATGCGATTAATATACCTAATACCTTCAGCAGAGTTGCCTTTACTTTGAGGAAGATGGTTTCCAGCGCGAGCACAAAAGCTGGCACTAAGGCGTATGCAAGGGCTACGTTCGGAGCAACGGTGCGTTCCACTGCTTGAAAGTAGAGGAACTGATTCATCGGTATGCAGAGCAAGCCCAGCAGAACAAACACCCCGAAGTCGCGTCCGCGTGGGAAAGTGATTTTCTTCTTGTTAAAGAGCATCCACACGGCAAATACAAGCGAAGCTAATCCCGCCCGCAAGAGAAGTAACATAGTCGGGCTTATATCACTTGATAGATTCTTACTTACAATATGAGTAGATGCAGGAATTAACTGCTGAATAAATAGTATTATGTATAGAGTTAAGGCATTCATTGTTTCTTATTTCACGCTTACTTATTGTAATAGCGAGAGGATAGTCTCCTCCTGCTGTTCATAGCAGAACTTTTTAGCGGCGATTTCGCATTCTGCTTTATATTTTTCCTTATCTTTTATCAGTTTTTCTAAGATATGAGCGAACTTGCTTGGGTCTGTGCCCACCTCGATTAGCTCGCCTATTCTATGATTATTGATTACATCTTTCATAGCAGGCAGGTCGCTTACTATTGATGGCACGCGAGCCATGCAGTATTCGAATAGCTTATTCGGCAGAGCAAGCCTATAGGACAAGTTAATCGGCTCTATATATGCCACTCCTATATCGGCAGAAGCTGTGTAATCGAATAGCTGATCGTATGACTTTTTGCCCATATAGAATACTCTATCCCCCACGTGAAGGCTCTTCGCCAGCTCAAGGAACTCATCGAGGAATGGTCCCCAGCCAATCAGCACGAAAACACAATCTTCCAAGTACTGCAGGGCGCGTATAATTGGGATAATCCCGCGTCCTTTCATCATAAGTCCTTGGTATAGAATGACTTTCTTATCTTGAGGTATATTCAGCTCCTCGCGTATTTTGTTTTGCGGATTATATTCCCTATACGGCGGGAGGTTCATAATCACTGAATATGGGTGATCCGTATTAAAGTGGTCTTTCAGGTAGTCTGCGTCCATTTGTCCGGAGACAATGATGTTATCCACTTGCTGCACCCAGCGCAGTTCCAGCTGAGTAACCACAGCCTGCTTAAACTTATTATCCGATAGCGGTCCCAGGGCGGAGTATATCTCTCTAGAATCATAGAGTAGCTGAGAATTCTGCCTTTTGGCTATCTTAATAGCTGCGTATAGCCCGTAGAAGTCATTCGCCCACACGGCTTTTGCGTTAATCTTTCTGTATTTCTTCGTTTCTTTATTGAAGAATAACCACTTCTTCCAGAAGCGGTCTTGCGTCATAAGCGGAATGGACAGAACGTCTATTCCGTCTTTGGCAAATAGTTTTATATCTCTATCTGCAGCGGGAGCGATAACGGCAACGGCTTTCCCGTTCTTCGCGTATGTGCGTGCTATATTAAGCGTGCGAGCATCAGAGCGAAGCTCCTCGAAGCAGACGAAACAAATATCATAATTATCTCTCATATAGATAAGTCCAGAAACTAATCTCTAAATTTATAATGGAAAGTGCTACGCAGTATGCCCCGCGAATTGAATCTTTCTTTGAAGTTAATCAGGTTAATTGATGGGGTCATTGGGTCTTCGGCAGTAGTATCTTGGGATACGCCTATATCCACCCATTCGTATCCATTTCGCATAGCCCATTGGCATATTTCATAGTTAACTAAGTACACGGGCTTCAGGTGTTCATACTCATATAGTAGCATAGTATAGAAGCATAGTGCCACTTTTGAATTGCAAAGGAAGAGCAATGAGCCGGCTATGGGCTTTCCTTCGTGGTAGCACATCAATAGCTTAAGGTTTTGCGGCACGAGCTCGAGCAAGCGATGAACGTCTTCGTGCGAGTGAGTAGGAGTGGCATTGTGCTTAGCCTTGTTCTTCAGCAGAATATCATAGAAGGCGTCGTATTCGGTGCTTTCGCGCACTTCGATTTTCCCTTCTCGCAGTATTTTATGTATATTTTTTCTTGCAGTTTTATCAAAAGTAGCGAGCAAATTTTCCCCGTGCTTCAAGTCTATTGCGTGGGAGATATAATGCAGCTCGAAATCGAACTTTCTATATAGCATAGCATATTCTATATGCTGGGATATATTCTTCGAATAAATAAGCGGAGGCGGGATAAGGAAGATTTCCCTAAATCCGTTTTTATCGAAGTAATCCATCATAGCATCGACCATTTCCAGAGCCAGCTCGAACTTAATATCCTTAGTAGCAATAGAACCATAGCTTGCGCCCACAGGCGACCAAAAGACTTTGCCATCTTCTTTCACTCCGCCGGGCAGCACTCCGATTATTTTCCCATTTTTTCGGAATATCAGGTGATAGAAATCGAACTTCCCCGCGGGGTGATAATCCAAGAAATCCAGCGAGTGGAACATAGTCCCATTATTTGTTTCCCGCAGGAAGGCTTGCCAGTCAGAACGATCTTCTATTGTGTATTTATGAATACTTATGTTTGACATTTGGGCTTTTTCTTTCATATCAATCGAATGCAAAAATACGAATAATATCTAATAATATAAGTATATACCCTTATTTCTAATTACTAACCCGCCTATTTTCTATTTTTTTAGTATATTTGTAATTGGAAAAGTGCAAATAATCAGAAATTAGAAAGACAAGTGCAAAATTCACAGCAAGAGTTCTTAGTTACCGCAAGGAAATGGCGACCGCTTAGCTTCAATAGCGTTGTCGGGCAGAGCCATATTACTACTATTTTGCAAAATGCAGTGAAAATAGGAAGAATTCACCAAGCATACCTATTTAGCGGACCACGCGGAGTGGGAAAAACCACCACCGCACGCATTTTCGCTCGCGCGATTAACTGCACTAATCCACAAGCAGATAACGAACCCTGCAACGAATGCGAATCCTGCCGTTCTATCATCGAAGGACGCTCCATCGATGTAATCGAAATAGACGGTGCATCGAATAACTCCGTAGATGACGTACGAAGTATAGTCGATAACTCTCGCTATGCCCCCACCAGCGGAAAGTATAAAATCTATATCATAGACGAGGTGCATATGCTGACGAATCACGCATTCAATGCACTGCTAAAAACACTGGAAGAGCCACCTCCGCACCTGCTCTTCATCTTCGCTACCACAGAGCAACACAAGATATTGCCGACCATCCTGAGCCGATGCCAGCGCTTCGA
The DNA here is from genome assembly GCA_041855325.1 of Ignavibacteriota bacterium. Classification (GTDB taxonomy): domain Bacteria; phylum Bacteroidota; class Ignavibacteria; order Kapaibacteriales; family UBA2268; genus CALLXS01. Next base: position 581 of record JBHADY010000252.1, on the reverse strand, counting down.
GTTCAAGAGAATGGAAATCGATAGCATAGTGCGCCAGCTCGGGGAAATCTCCGCAAAAGAGAATATCTCCATAGACGAAAAAAGCTTAATCACCATAGCCAAAAAAGGCGATGGCTCTATGCGCGACTCGCAGAGTATATTCGACCAAGTGCGAGCATTCTGTGGCGATGTGATAACATTCGACAAAATCTCCGATGCACTGCATTTAATCGATGAAGACTTTTTCTTCCGCATCTCGGACGATATAAAAGATAAGAACTTAAGCGATATATTCCAGCTTACGAAGGAACTCTTAGACAAGGGATATGACCTGAAGGAAGCAATGGAGGGATTCGTCGAACACGTGCGAAATATACTCACCATAAAGGTCAGCGATGCAGAGGGATTAGTAGAAACCTCGAAAGACGGAATGGCTAAATATAAGGAATCTGCTGGGAAATTCGCTCAGCAGGACTTGCTGCGTATGCTCGTCCTCGCGTCCAATGCGGAAAACCAACTGAAGTTCGCTTCGCAGCCGCGTATTAAGTTCGAGACTGCCCTGCTGCAAATGGCTTCTATGGACAGCGTGAAGGAAATATCAG
>JBHADY010000251.1:0-4080 GCA_041855325.1 Ignavibacteriota bacterium | reverse complement strand
CCTCTAATTTTCTAAATCCTGGATTAATTTCATCAATTATCACAATATCTAATTCTTGATCAGGATCTTTACATTCACTGCCCACTGTGAAACGTGCACTCGTATTGAATGAAATTAATCCTCCCAATATCTCGCCTTTTACAGCTACAGCTCCTTTGAACCAAGTAGGATTAGGGAAACCTCCCCTAAGCAGCGCACCTGCTTCTACGGAACATAAGCTAAACTTTCTATCTTTACCGAAAAAACTAAGTTTAACACCTACATCACCATAAATGTATCCGTATATTTGCCCACGGCAGTAGTATCCATTTAATCCTGTAATTTTCCTACCATCAGCACATTGCTGCCCTTTAGACTGCTTGATTTCAAGGTCGAACCCAAGCTGAGAACCAAATTTAGCATATAGAGGACCAAAGTTAAAGTCGAAACCCAAGCTGTAGCGAGTTCCCATCATTATGCCAGCACTACCTTTAGTTCCTGCTTTGCCACGTGGCTTTACTTTTGAATTATCTGAACCCAAGAGTTTTATTACATCAGCAGGCAATGGCGGCATATCATAATTTAGAAGAGTTCCCGCACAGAAATACCCCTGCAGAGTAACATTAATATCAAGCACACCCGGTATATTGAATTCAGAACCTATACACCAAGTATCGCCTTCGCTATCACAACCTTTAGGCCTATAATATGGCTTTCCAAGTTCAAATGCAAAATCACCATTTTTCCAATCAAACCGAAGCCCTAAAGGAACTACAGCTTTAGTAACACCTAATACGTTTACATTCAATTCAGCACTAGCAGAAAAACTAGTATCAGTTATTGCTATTCCTACTTTTCCCGTAGAGACATATTTGCTATCATCTTCGTCACCATCACCGATTACCCTTATCTTACCATTAAGATTCAAGTTAGCAAAACTACCTTTTTCAAATGCTAAGCCTAAGCCTACTTGGCCGTTATACATATATGGTCCGCCCACAGAAGAACAGAAGTAAACATCAGCAGCAAAGCCGAACGCACTACCAGAACCAGTATAAGGTACTAACTCAATACCACTACTGGTTGCTACAGTAGCCTCACTTTGCCCCATTGTTTTAAGATGAGAGACTGGGTTTTTGTCTGATACAGTATCACGGGAAAAATCTTTACCAGACACCGCCAAGTTCCACCAGAAAGCACCACCGAAGCCATAAATATTAATTGCACCAGTATTAATACCTAATTCAGGCGGAAGCTTAAAAGCTGCATCTGCAAAGAAGTACTTCTTATTTTTTTCATTTTTTATCGTTTTACCGAAGCAAACCTTTGACTTAACCTGTAACTTCAGAGGAAACGTACAATCAATATCCCCGCGTATTCCTTTGCCCCATTTTTCATCATTATCAAACATTGTCAAATATCCGTATAATTTAACGGCTGAAAACTCACCTTCAACCTTGACTGAACCAAAAGTAAAACTTGGATTAGATACTTCTTTCGTTTTCTTATTAATATCGAATGCGAAAATAGGGGTGCATCCGCCAGAAAGATTTGGTGTCTCTCCTTCGCCTAATTGCAGGTTAGCTGAAACACTAAACTCCAGCTTGATTTTGTCTTGATCAATATCTTTTGTACTTAAACCTAAATTAGAAATTGAAAAGCCGAATCCATTCCAAGTGTTATTCGAATCTGTACTCGTTCCCCAATTACCTATTTTTAAGTCAAGCTTATGCTCAGCGTCATTATAGTTAGTTCCAATCGTAAAACCTGAAAATTCTGCTGAAAAACCGAAATCACAACCACTATTTTCATCTACCTTAACGCCTCCATTTAGCACAGCTTCTATTTTGCCATCATTTCCAATAGTTATTTTTGATGTTCTAAATAGCTCAGCATCAAAGTAGTGCAAGAATTTGGTGGAGAAATTATCGCCAATATTTACAGTGATACCAAGGTTAAGAGCATTTTCCCAAGCAGTTGGAGAACCACCATAAGCTATTTCCTTCTCGAAAAATGGTATTCTTATCTCTCCAGCTATTCTATTATTAATGAATTGATTATTGACAATATTAAATATCAATGTATCAACAGATAATCCCCAGCCACCTATGCTACCATTATTAATGGAAAGTATCCGATATGCAGATGCACTAAGATTAAAGCCGAGTTTGCCCTCATTAGAAACAATAGAAGCACTATTTACTTTGACTTTAGGCATACCTTTGATATAATCAGGTAGATTCATCTTGAGATTAGTGAAAAATATACCTTTATTTACTGTACCATCAGCGCCTATTTTATGAACATAGCTAGCTTTTAAGTCATCGAATGATAAATCTTTACAGAAAGCTAACTTGAAATCAGGAATTGTTATTTCAGCATCCCAATTGCTCCAAGAGTTAAAACTGGTATTAATATCTACATTATCTATTTTCTTTCCATCTTTAGCAATAATAACACTATCAGGAACTGAAAGCTTTGCTGAGAGCTTAATTCCTTGGAAACCCTGATTGTTCCAATCTACATAAGTGTTGTTATCACCGCCAATAATAGCAAAATCAAGCCCCTCAATTGTGGTTTTAATATTCTTAAATAGATAGATCTTAGCATCCGAGATATTATTATTATTTATACATACATTCTGCGCACCAAAAGCAAGCATTGTTTCGGTCTCGGGTATTTCCATAAAGGATAGCATATTAACGGACGCACCTTTAGCTCCAAATGACATACTAGTTATTAGTATATTAATCCCATTATCAGAGTTATTATTACTAGTAGGTACTTTAATCGGGAAGCTTACTTCTGCTTCGGCTTTCGGCATAGCAGATTTAATAAAGTCCTGGGCAATTATCTTAGCATTTTCATTTAATACTTTACCTTCATCTTTCGACAAATATTTATTGTCCCACGATAGATCATTCCCGAAGCCACCGAAAAACTTCTGTTTATCATCATTATCATAAGTAGTTCTTACTACGCCTTCAATAACGTGTTTAACAGTATTTACCTGCAGTTTATCGAATTCCACTTTTGCCTTAATTTGCGGAAAACCATTAAATAAATGGTTGCTAGCTAAGTCGATAGTACCCTTACCCTTAAAGCTACCATCATCATTCTTGGAGACGTTTGTTAACTTCATATCATAATTGCCTACACGAATTGTATCATTGATATTAAGATTAGCAATTAGCTCTTTATTATCAGGTACTGCATTACCACAGTCAGGTACATTAGTGATAGATGGCTTCGATTTTACCGTGTTTTGTTGCCCTTTATTAGGAGGTAACTCTCCATATATAAATGAAGCTGGAGTAGTCTTGCCATCATTCAATATAGCAATATCCTGATTGCTCGCAGTCGCAGTAACGCCGATTGCATATCTCTTTCCATTATTGAAAATGCCCTGATACTGCATTGTATCCAGCATAACACTGGTTTTATTCTTGTAGGAAAGCGAAAGCAGAATCGGGTTGTAATTCAAGGCATCTTCTTCGGTTTGCCCGTCGTAGATGTCAGTAAATTTTAGCTCGTAATCGACGTTCCCCATAGAAGCACCGCAGGTAGTACTTGGCTGTGTCCATTGCACAAGCAAATTTCTCTTTGGCTGGATAACTACATTGCTACTGTTTCCTGCTATCATAGTATTTACCGGGCTGATAAGCTCAATCTTCGAAGCTGAATAACAGATCTTAACTTGAGCACAACTAAAATTCGGGTCAGACAGCATCACAGGCTCCGAGCCGATAGGAGTATCATAATCATACGCGATTAGGCATAGCTTATACTGTCCCTCGGGGATTCTGAATGAACCCATTAAATCATCAACACTATTGACTTCTATACCACTTACAGCGAAGTCTTCGTATTGATGAGTAGCGAAATTATCATCTAATTGATCCATTCGCATGGAGTTGCTTCCTATAGCGATTGGAATCGGAAGGTCTGGCTTTTTCTCGAGATTAGAATATACAGAAATATCTGTACTAGGATAAAGCCTCTCTATTCGCATCTGGAAGTATACATTTCGAGATGCTCCTGAATTATTAATTACCCTAACTTGCATATAGCGTCCGGGGTTTTCTTTTAACTCGCCAAAAT
>JBHADY010000250.1:0-6195 GCA_041855325.1 Ignavibacteriota bacterium | reverse complement strand
CACAAAAAAAAGCCAATCCTTCGATAGGCTTTTTTTTATTAACATAATCGTTTTTTTTTCGTAAGTTTGTAATCTTTTAATATTGAAATAAACTATTAAAATTGGAATATATATGAATATTACTTTTCCCAATGGAGATGTAAGAGAGTATCCAGACGGAACTACTGGTATGGAAATTGCAAAGTCCATTTCTCATGGCCTCGCGAAAGAAGCTCTCGGAATTATGGTCGATGATAAACAATTCGACCTAAGCACTCCTATTAGACAAGATGGCAAAATTAAAATTTTAACTTTTGATACTCCTGAAGGCAGAGATATTTTCTGGCACTCTTCTGCTCACCTTATGGCTGAAGCTATTACTCAGCTTTACCCTGGTTCAAAATTCGGCGTAGGTCCGGCTATCGAAGCTGGCTTCTACTATGATATTGACTTACCAGAAGGCGTGAAGCTCTCTACTGAAGATATCCCCGCTATCGAAAAGAAAATACAAGAGCTTATTAACGTTTCCTCTGACTACCAAAGAGAAGAAATCGACTGGGACGACGCAGTGAAGTACTTCACAGAAGTGGGCGACCAATATAAGCTCGAACTATTGGACGGCTTAAAAGGCGAGCCTATCTCTTTCTATAAACAAGGTACTTTCGTGGATCTATGCCGCGGTACTCACGTGCCAAATACTTCTTATCTTAAGTTCTTTAAGATTACAAACATTGCTGGCGCGTATTGGAAGGGCGACTCCTCTCGCAATATGATGACAAGACTTTATGGTATTTCCTTCCCTAAAAAGAAAATGCTCGAAGAATACCTAACTATGCTCGAAGAAGCGAAAAAACGTGACCACCGCAAATTAGGCAAAGACCTTGAGCTATTCGCTTTCTCTCAGAAAGTGGGACAAGGCTTACCTCTTTGGTTACCAAAAGGCACGCAATTACGCGAAAAGTTAGAAGAATTTATGCGCCAAATCCAAAAAGAATTCGGATACCAAGGCGTGATTACTCCGCATATCGGACAAAAAGAACTGTACGTTACTTCCGGACACTATGCTAAATACGGTGCGGATTCATTCCGTCCGATTAGCACTCCTTGCGAAGGCGAAGAGTTCTTATTGAAGCCTATGAACTGTCCGCACCACTGCGAAATATTCAATACACGTCCTCGTTCATATAAAGAATTACCTCTCCGCTTGGCTGAGTTCGGTACTGTGTATAGATACGAGCAAAGCGGCGAATTGCACGGCTTAACCCGCGTGCGTGGCTTCACCCAAGATGATGCGCACATCTTCTGTACTCCTGACCAATTAAAGGATGAGTTTAAGAAGGTGATTGACATCGTTATGCTTGTGTTCGGCACTCTCGGCTTCACTGATTACATTGCGCAGATTTCACTTCGCGACCCAGAAAACAAAGAGAAATACATTGGCTCTGATGACGTATGGGAAAAAGCTGAAGCCGCGATTATCGAAAGTACTCAGGAAAGAGGAATGGAAACTGTAATCGAACTCGGAGAAGCAGCTTTCTATGGTCCTAAGCTCGACTTTATGGTGCGCGATGCACTCGGCAGAAAATGGCAATTGGGTACTATCCAAGTGGATTACAACTTGCCAGAGCGCTTTAACTTGGAATACATAGGCGCGGACAACCAGCCACACAGACCTGTGATGATTCACCGTGCGCCATTTGGTTCTATGGAGCGTTTCGTTGCTATTTTAATTGAGCATTATGCTGGTAACTTCCCATTCTGGATTGCCCCAGTTCAAGCTACGATTATGCCAATTTCTGACAAGCACAGAGACTACGCTGAAAAGGTAGCGAATATGCTCCGTGAGATGGATATTCGAATAGAGACTGACTATCGCGCTGAGAAGGTAAATCGTAAGATTGCTGAATCAGAGCAGATGAAAGTTCCTTTTGCATTAATCGTGGGGCAGAAGGAAGAGGAAAACGGCACAGTTTCTGTTCGCGAGCACACCAAGGGCGACATCGGCGCGAAGACTTTAGAAGAGCTAAAGACTTTATTCGCCGAGCTTAACAGGGCGCCTCGCAAGAAATTGCAAGACTAATCAAAAAAAGCCAATCTTTAGATTGGCTTTTTTTTTTGTGATTGGCGAAGCCAATCACTTCAAGAATTAAGAATGAAGAATGAAGAATTGTGGTAAGATAATCGCTCTGCGATTATCAAATATTAACTTATTACGGGTAAGCCGCTAAATCTTATTAATCCTTATAATCATTTAATCCTAGATCAGACAAAATGACGGCTAAAATTGTCGCCTTTTAATGTTATAAGAAAATAGGCTATGCCTATTTTCCACCTGAATTCTTACTTCTTAATTCTTAATTCCAAAAGTGATATGCGTAAGCATATCACTTTTTTGGCTTCCATTTTGATAGTACTTCCTTACAAGCAATAGTTAATTAATTGTAGGTAAGTATGAAAAAGTATGTTTTACAAATATTATTCCTTATTGCCGTGGTGATATTCCTCGCCTCGTGTAGCTCGTCTGTGCGTTTCGCATCGAATGCGAATGCTCCAGAAAGCAAAAATCAAAAGTCGTACGCGGCGACGAACCCCAAAAAATACCATAAACCAACACCGAAGAAGAAAAACGATAACTCGAACGCAAGATATGGTAAAATAGAGAAAAATGGCGAAAACCACGCCTATCAGTTCGAGTATGAAGAAGATAGCGAAATCTCATATATCCCAAGAACTTATAAAATTACTCCGACTGAACTAAATGCAGTTAAAGGACTTAGACGCCAAGTGCTTGCAGAGGCAAATACCTGGATAGGCACTCCATACTGCTGGGGCGGAGAAGCCCGCACCGGTGCCGATTGCTCCGGCTTCGTGATGGAAGTATTTAAAACTGCCGGAGTGAAACTCCCACGCACTGCAGTAGAGCAATATACCCTCGGCGACTTCGTGGATATAGGTAATGCCAAAGCCGGCGACCTCGTTTTTTTCTCCAAAGGAGACCGCATTTCTCACGTTGGGATATACATAGGCGATAACAACATAGTGCATTCCTCATTAAGCAAGGGCGTAGTAATTCAAAGCCTTGCCACTATGGGGAGGAATCCGCAATTCGCGGGGATAAAGAGCATCATAAAGTGAAAGCCAAAGGCTTTCACTTTTAACGTGATTTGCTACGCAAATCACTTTTTTGTTAATTTTCAGTTAAAGTGAAAAAAATACTAAAATATATATTTCTTGTTTCGTTTACCCTATGACAACTATATCTGTTATTAGTTTTGATAGAATTATGGAAAGTAATGAAAGAGCCACTTGCCCAAATTACCCCAATACAGATGAAGGTAATATCAAAAGGATTCTATACTACGCTTCGCTCGCGGGAAGTGCATATAATGCTCAGCCATGGGACGTCGTGGTGAAAGGAAATGAAGTAATTGAAATTTACTTCGATGAATCTAAATCCAATGTGCATAGGGGACTTAATAGAAGATACCTCTTCCTATCAATTGGATGCTTCTTAGAAAATATGGCTATTGCTGCAGAGAACCTCTCTTACGCAATTGATGTGCATATAGATGATGCCAGCAACGGATTCGATGACCCTGTCGCTATCGTGAAGATATCAAAGAAAACAGGGAAGTCCTGCGAGATTACTCTGCAAGATCTAGAAAATCGAAGAACACTGCGAGAAGAGTATAAACTCGATAAAATCGATGATGAAGCAGTGGAGAAAATACTTAATTGCGACAGGGAACACGTGCATTTAGTGCATAATGATAGCGAACTTGGCATTTATCTATCCGATAAAATGATAGAAATGGCAGAGCAAACTCAGTCCTCGTTTGACCCAATTCCGCTTATTAAAAGCACTGCCGCTTGGGTGGTGTATAGCTTCGATAAGGATACAAATACGAATTTAATCAGCGGTGGAAGGCTGAACGAAAGAGTGAATATTCTCTGCCGAAAGATGAATATTGGCTTCCAACCGATGAACTATATTACATTTCATAGGATTACGGTCGATGAGCTGGCAAGCAAAATGGGTGTGAGTAATAAAGCAGTGCTGATGTCTAGAATCGGATACGTAGACGATAATGGAAAACCAATCACCCCGAGGAGAAACGTAGATGATTTTACTACTTTTAAGTAAAGAATCATAGCTTAAGTAAATAAAATGGGCTGTTCAAATGCGAACAGCCCATTTTTATAGCTTTATTGTATGTAATTTATTGTATGTAATTTATTGTATGTAATTTCTACCTTATAATACTGAATTAGTAAAACTTGGCGTAATAATTTGCTCTATCTTATATGCTTGGCCTGTGGCTGAATCTATGTCTACCATAACGGCACAGAGTCTGTTGTCGTTTTCTGCATTCTCGTATTTATGCGGAGTTTGCAAGATGAAACGCTTCAGGGCTACGTCTTTGCGCAAGCCCACTACGGAGTCGTATGGACCAGTCATTCCTACGTCTGTGATGTATGCCATTCCTTTGGGAAAGATTGAGGCATCAGCGGTTGGGATGTGCGTATGCGTTCCGATGAGGGCGCTTACTTTTCCGTCAAGGTGCCAAGCCATAGAGATTTTCTCTGCAGTGGTTTCAGCGTGGAAGTCTACGATGATTACATTCGCTTTGTCTTCGAAGTGCTTCAGGGCGAAGTCTGCCGCTTTAAACGGACATTCTATCATCTGCATAAATGTTCTGCCCTGCAGCTGGAGCACGGCTACGTTTATGCCTTTATAGTCATAGAACAGGAAGCCTTTGCCTATGTTGCCTTGGGGGTAGTTTAGTGGGCGGATGATATTTGGTTCGCTGGCGAGCAGAGGCTTGCTGCGCCAATTGTCCCAAACGTGATTTCCAGTAGTAATAACGTCTGCGCCTGCTTCGAAGATTTGCTTTGCTTCATCTTCGGTTATTCCACGTCCATTGCAAGAGTTTTCTCCATTAACGATAGTGAAGTCTACATTTTTTTCTGTCTGAATTTTGCTTAGCTCACTTTTTAGAGTGGCTAATCCAGATGGTCCTACTACGTCTCCAACGTATAGAACTCTGATTATATTTAGCAATTTTAAATTCCCAGTAGTTTATAAATAAAAGAAAGCCTGCTAGAAAAATATTACGAAGAGCTAATAGCAGGCTTGGTATTAAACGAATATAATCGTTAAGTGTTTTATAATTTTTAAAGAAATTTCATATTTTTTTTATAATTCTTGCAAAAGTCGCTTGGCGCGCGGCAAATATCTGCTGTTTGGATAGATGGAAACAAACTCTTTAAAGCATACTTTTGCTTCTTTTGTGTTTCCTAATCGCATTTGGCACTCGCCGGACATAATCTTTGCTTCTTCCTTCTTGGTCGCCCCAGCTATGGCAAGAGTTTTATCAAAGAAGCGGAGGGCGCTGGAGTAGTTACCCATTCTGAAGTATGATTCGCCTATCCAATAGCTGCAAGTTGCTTGCGACTGTGCATCTTTTTTGTTTGCCATTACCTTGATTAATTCATTAATTGCCACTTGGTAATTCTTTGCTTTAAATGCACTTAGCGCAGTTGATATGCTTTCCTCATTGCTTTTTGCTTTTGGAGCTTCGTTGCTTGTTTTGTTCGCCACTGTGAAGTTATTTGCTTCGCGTTTCGCTGACTGAACCTTTGTGCTTGATTTCTTAGCTTTTGATATTGTTTTAGCTTTCTTTGGGGATACTTTCTTTGCTGGTCTAACAGTTTGATTTTTGGCTACTACTTCATCAGATTCTATGTAATTATCATTATCAGATAGATTCTCAGTATCGCTATATTCAGCATTATAGTTATAGTCATATTCCTCTTCAGCATCATTAGCTTTGATGGACTTTCCACTGCTTCTCTTGCTGGCGAAGTTAGTTTCGAATTGACTATCATTCGCCTCGAAGGAGTTATCCACAGCCTTTTGTGCAGTTGGCTCAGGGGTTAAGCCCTTGCTTACTGGGGGAGCTGGATGAGCTTCTTTCTTCCCTTCGGCGATTTGCTTCAGGGCTAATTTAATTTCGTGCAGGTCATTCTGCAGGGCATTCACTTCAGCCATTATGTTATTTTGGTCTTTCGCTAAAGTTTGCATTTGCTCGCGAATGGTCGGGATTCTCGCTTCGTATTTCACTTGGCTTTCGTTGTTTAAGTTGTCCGAAATGCGGGAATTAGTCTTCAACTGCTGGGACTTGCTTGATAGCTCTTTTGCTTTTCTATTTAAGT
>JBHADY010000249.1:0-3877 GCA_041855325.1 Ignavibacteriota bacterium | reverse complement strand
ATGCCGCCGCCGAGCATATCATCGCCTTCGTATATCACAAGTGACTGACCCAAAGCAATTGAGTTCTTTGGAGTTAGGAGATTTACCTCTAAAAGCCCATTATCAAGTACTTTGCACTTAGCCGGAGTGCCTGCGTCGCGGTAGCGTATCTTTACCAAGTACTCAGTTTCCGGCGATAGGCAATCCTCTGAGATTAAATTCACCGAGTGGGCGATAATCCTGCTATCGGCAATATTGTCCTTTGTCTCGAGGTGTATTGCGTTATTCTTCGCATCTATGCTGCGCACATAGAGCGGTTCGCTGTGGGATAGCCCCAGACCCTTGCGTTGCCCCACAGTGTAAAATGGGTATCCATCGTGAGTGCCCTTCTTCTCCCCGCGGAAGATGAAATTGCCCTTGCGGTTAATCGGCTTCTTCACGTTTTCAGTTAGGAACTTGCGATAATCATCGTCCAGGATGAAGCAGATTTCTTGAGAATCCCCCTTATTCTGAGTAATGATATTATGCTCGCGGGCGAACTCTCGAATTTCTGTTTTCAGCAGTTTTCCGAGCGGGAAAATGAGACGAGAGAGCTGTTCTTGTGTTAGCCCCCAGAGGAAGTATGATTGATTCTTCGCGGTGTCTACAGCATTAGAAATCACATACTTATTGTACTTAGGAGAGAGGGAAATCTGGGCGTAATGTCCGGTCGCCACGTATTTTATATTATGCTTATCTGCGAAGTCAATCAGTGTTTTAAACTTCATATTTGGGTTGCAAAAGGCGCAGGGATTGGGCGTTCTGCCGTCGAGGTACTCCTTAATGAAGTAATCAATCACGCTTGCTTTGAACTCTTCGCTTATATCAATAATATGGTGTTCTATGTTCAGCTTTTCGGCTACTATTTTCGCATCTTGTGCGGCGTTTTGGCTTTTCTGTGTTTTATCCTGCACGAAAGTAAGGCCTATGACCTCATATTCCTGCTGCTGTAGCAAGAGAACAGCTACCGAGGAATCGACTCCGCCGCTCATTCCGATTATAACTTTATCTAATTTGTTCATTTTATTCAAGTTATAAGAAAAAAAAAGTCCCTCATTTATTGAAATGAAGAACTTGTCTTTTATTTACAAACATTTAATTCTATTCATCAGAGAAGAAGTATTCGCTCATATCATCAAGTTTCACGTTTACTACAATCCATCCAGATTTAGGGGAGTTATAGAAAGTGAATATCCATCTCATTGGATAATTAGATTGAATACCCAAGTATCTTAGACGCACGAGCGAAGGGCAAGCCACTTCAGAGCTTACCGGCTCACCGCCTTTAATCTTACCATAGAGTACTACGGCTTGTTTAGTCTGTTCAATCAAGTTCGCAACTTGATCTTGTTTATTTTTAAACGGGCTATTGTCCAATAAGTTGTCGAACGCCACTTTGAACTCATTTCTGCTTAACAAGTCAAAGAAGTTGTCGCACTTAGTCTGTAGCTCCTGAGGGACATTCAAAAACTGAGATGATGATGCACCCGGCCTTGGAGCAGCAGTTTCTTGAGCTTGCAGGTTAGTAGTTAAAATACCTGCCAAGACAAAAGTGAATGTTATAAGATATAATACTGTTTTTTTCATTTATTAGTATATATAAAATTAGGTCTATGTACCAAATACAAAATTACAAAAAAAAACTTAAATAAGCAACAAAATATTTCTATAATCCAACAATTTTTTTCAATGCAAGTATTTCTTTTTTATCGAGGAAGCGAGATTCTCCGCGAGCCATTCCGCTAACACTTATATTTGCATAGAACTTGCGGTGCAGTTTCTTCACTTCATATCCCAGTGCTTCGAACATACGGCGTACCTCGCGATTTTTCCCTTCAGTTAGGGAGATAGTAACATCGGTCTTGTCTTTAGGGTTTATGAACAGCTCGCAGGGGGAGGTCATTCCGTCTTCGAGTTCTATGCCCTCAGAGAGTTTCTGTGCGTCTTTAAAGTCCAATTCCATGTCTAATCCGACTTGATAAATGCGTTCCACGCGGTATTTAGGGTGCATCAGTCGGTTGGCAAGTTCACCGTCATTTGTCAGTAGGAGCACGCCTGTTGTGTTTCGGTCGAGGCGACCTACGGGGAAGACGCGTACGGGTGATTTTATCAGTTCCATCACGGTTTTGCGTCCTTGGTCGTCGCTGGTAGTGGTGATGTAGTCTTTAGGCTTGTTCAGCACTATGTAGCGGTGGCGAATGATATAGCTAATAGGGTCGCCATTAATTGTAACGAGGGCGTCGGGCTGCACCTTCGTTCCGAGGTCTATAATAATGCGTCCATTGACTTTCACCACGCCACTTGCGATGAGTTCATCGGCTTTTCGACGCGAGCAATAGCCGGCATCAGCTATATATTTGTTTAATCTGATGAGTTTTATTTCATCGTCTTTGTTAGTATTTTTCTTAATTTTGCGTTTCATTTAGTTTATTTGTTTATGATGATGAATGCAAATCGTGCATTATTTAATTATTTATAGACATAATAAAGACGTATAAGTTATTATTTATTGTGTAAGTACAAAAGAAAATTAATTTTAATGAATATATTTTTTCAATTTATAACCATGCCCATTAACTACGTGCTAAAGCTGGTATTTAGGGACTATGAGTTAAGAATTGCGAGACGATACCTTTTCAGCTTCCGTCGGGAATTTGATTTTATCTCCATTATTACTTTTATCTCTTTTTTGGGGATTACCACAGGTATAGCAGCGCTAATCATAACTCTTTCTATTTTCAATGGCTTCCGAGATTTTGCTGAGAAACAAATGCTTAGCTTTGAGCCACATATCAAAGTGGAGGCACGCGATGAATCTTATGTTAAGCAAATTGAGCAATACCTTGATAATAAAGAAGATAAATTAGTCTATAGTAAAGCCATAGAAGGAAAAATACTGATTAAGCATAAGGGGGCTATCCAATCTGCTTATATTTGCGGGCTGGAGCCGGAAAAGATAGATAAGGTCTCTGGATTAAAGCAGAAATGCGTAGCTGGGAAGTATCAAGTGGGAGAGCTTAACTCGTTGGAGAATATAGTGCTTGGTGCTGGATTTGCAGATAAGATGGGAATATCCCCATTCGATATAATCAGCGTGATTTCTCCAGATATGATAGAGCAGGGCATTCGCCAAATTGATATGAATGTGTCCGAGCGGGCAGTGGTTTCTGCTCTCTTTCAGTCTTACTCAAAAGAGACAGATGATACATATATTTTCTGCTCAATTGACTTCGCGAATGAGCTATTTTTCAAGAATAGTGAAAAAAAAATCAGCTATAATATTCGCTTAAATGATATTTCGCAAATTATTGATATAAAAGAAGATATGTCGTGTTACTTAACAAAGGCGAAGGTGGAAACTTGGTACGAACTTCACTCCGACATATTCAATATTATGCGTCTGGAGCGTCTTATGGTTTTTATAGTTATGTCTTTGATAATTTCCATCGCGGCGTTTAATCTGCTCTCCTCGCTGACTATGACTGTCATAGAAAAGCAAAGGGATATCGCCGTGCTGAAGGCAATGGGAATGAACGATACCTCGATTAAGCGCATTTTCATCGCCGAGGGGATGTTCATCGGGCTTTTGGCTATGTTCTGGGGTACTCTAATCGCCTTAATATTCTGCTACTTACAGCTGGAACTTAACATATTTAAGCTAGATACCACGAAATACCTAATCCCCGGCATTCCTGTCTCAATTGAATGGTGGAACATATTGATAATTAATGCATTTGCGCTTCTTCTTTCGGGAGTATCTACCCTCGTTCCAGCGAAATACGCATTCAAGCAGAAAATCGCAGAGCATATTAAGAATAACTAAGAAATTTATATTAACTGAATCTCGTAACTAATTAGT
>JBHADY010000248.1:0-2555 GCA_041855325.1 Ignavibacteriota bacterium | reverse complement strand
GTGCTGGCTAAGATGTCCGCAGAGCAGATGGCAGAAATAAATGCTCAAATTAAACTGAAAGCGGAAAATCCTTATCATAAAATCACTCTCGCTGGGGCAAATCAAATCAAAATCGCAAGCATACGCGAGCTGAAGAAGAAGCTATCCCTATCGGGAAGCGTCGGCAGGCGGGTGGTCATTATCTCCAATGCTGACGAGATAACCACAGAAGCATCGAATGCCTTCCTTAAGACGCTGGAAGAGCCACAAGAAAATATTACTATAATACAAACCACGGCGAAGATAGACAAGATAATGCCGACCATACTCTCTCGCTCTCAGCAGATACACTGCGAGCCAATATCTGACGAAAATATAGTCAATATGCTCGTAAATAAAATGGGGAAATCCCAAGCAGAAGCCTCGATTATTGCGTCGTTTGCTCAGGGTTCGTATTATCGCGCCTTAGAGTTTATGGAGGACGACTTGCAGGACTTGCGCGAAAGCGTGGTGAATGCCTTCCGTTCTATCATTAAGAATAAGTATAGAGTGGAGCTACTAAATAACCTCGATGAGCTATTTAAAGTGAAGGACAAGAAGAAGATAGAGAAATACTTAGTCCTGCTTATGCTTTGGCTACGCGATGCGATGATACTGCACAATGTGGGCGATAGCAGCTTAATCATTAATGCTGATTATGTGGATACTCTCACGAAGTTTGTTCAGCATTTCGGGCATAAGGACATACCACTTGCGATAGAGAAAATCGAATTCGCCATCTCCCGCATTTACGGAAACGTAATGACCGAATTACTACTATTAGACCTCTTTCTTGATTTGAGGCATATTTTCCGCCAAGTAGTTTGAATTTAATTCAGTTAAGAGTAAGTGATGAATATCAGCATTGATATTCACTAAAGTTACTCGCAAATAAAGAATTAATATTTTTTCTTTTAGTATATTTTGATTAATTTTATATTCCTGTTGATAGGTATTTACGTATATATGTGTGTAATTGCCTTATAATTAAGATAGTTACTGAGAATAATAGATGAATAATGACTACAATAAACCCTGATATAAATAAACATAATAATAACGAACCTCAGCTAAACCTGAAGAAAGAAAATCCACCTCCACAAGCCTATAGAAAGAAACCGTGTGGTGACGGAGGTGATAGGTTCCGCACGCAGCTGCACCCACCCATGCATCCCGGAGATCACTATTCCTATTACACTTATAATGATAGATTAGTGGATAAAAAAAGAGCGGAAGACACAGATACGCCGCCAAAATACGTAGAGGTGCTATTTAAGTGCAAACGCAAGCGTATATTCCGCAATGACTTACACCTGAAGCTGCAACCTTCGCAGTTTGTAATCGTTGAGCTGGAAAGTGGAGTAGATATAGGCATAGTATGCTGTATGGGCGAGTGTGCAGAGAACAAGATTAACAGCGAGTTCTGCGAAAAGCCGTCTAATTCCATTGTGCGCATAGCAACTGAAGATGACTTGCAACGCGATAAAGAGAATATAGCAAGTGCGGAAGATGTGCTGAATAAATCCCGTGAGCTTATTGATATGTTCCGCATTGATATGAAAGTGTCCATCGCGGAATGGCAGTTCGACCACCAAAGGCTGACAATATCATTCACAGCTCCGCAGAGAGTGGATTTCCGCGATTTAGTTCGCGAGCTGGCGCGCACTTTCCGCACAAGAATTGAACTCAGGCAGATTAGCAATCGAGAAGAAGCTAAGCGCATTGGCGGGCTGGGACCTTGCGGACGCTGCATTTGTTGCAATTCCATTTGCTGCGACTTTAATCACATTACATTAGATCACGCAAGAATACAGCAATTATCCAATAATATCAATAAGTTATCGGGTTATTGCGGTCGCCTGAAGTGCTGCTTAATGTATGAACACGACACATATATCGATGCGTTTAAGGATTATCCGCCTATTGGCTCGCTTGTGGAAATGCCAGAAGGAAAAGCAAAGATAATTAAGATTGATATATTTAAAGACTTAACTACTTTGCATAACTCCTATAAAAATCAATATCATACACTAACTAAAGAGGAACTCTTAGAGTATGATAAAGCTGGGAAAATACAAAGAGTAAAAGAGGAAATTAACGACCTTAAGGGACTGAACAAAGAAGAACTGAAAGAGTTAATGGAATTAGAAAAAGAATATTAAGATTAGTATTGGCTAATTCACTTTCGGGGATATACTTCCATTAGAGTTAATCTTGTATGTTGCAACTTGCCCGTTCGGGAAAACGCTAATGCTATCAGTTATGGAATTTAGCACAGCTTTCATCGGCTTAACTGTAATGGTATAGTCCTTCTTTATCTCTGCTTCTTTGATGAGCAGGGTTTCGCCCTTGCCGATGAACTCAGCAAGTTTCATTTGCCCACAGAGATTATAATTATTATCGAAAATCCGAATGAAGTAGAGCATATTAAGTGCTCCGCTCTTCGGATTTTTTAATACTATATAGGCGTTCATTCCATTGCTTAGTGGTATGCGTCCGCAGGCATAGTATTTATATTGCTTATTGTATTCGTTCAG
>JBHADY010000247.1:0-14226 GCA_041855325.1 Ignavibacteriota bacterium | reverse complement strand
GTGGAGTCTTCCGTTGCAACGATAGCAAACTGAGAGGTAAATCTATCAGCAAGCGAGTAGCACATAACGCGGTATTCATTGCCCAGAACGCTAACCGGCAGACCAAGGTATGAGTCCGTAGTCAGCTTTCTTCTATTTAATCCATAAACGGATATAGCTTTATCAGACTTAATATGCACAGCGAGTCTTTCGATAATCTCCTCGCCTCTTACCTCCGCCTTCACGGGCAGGCGCACTACTACGACTTGCCCTGCGGGAACGAATGCATTATGCGTAAAGCCAATACCATCTATATTAATAGTTACCGAAGCATCTTCATTGCCAGAAAGAAACAGCTCTAAGATTATCCCTTCCTTTTCTTCATTAAAGTTTCTCTGAAAGCAGAGCCAAAACTCTGTATCCTCTGGGTTGGTATGATATGCCCTCACGGTATCGCCTATGGTTTCCACCTTATCCGGAGCTTTATGCTGAGGATTAACCTGCCGAGCCGATAAATTAAATGAGGCAAAAAGAAGAACAAATGCAATTAGTAGTATATGTTTCATATTATCTGACAAATGTAAATGGTTGGCACATAAAGACATTATTAACTTTCATTGTGAAGAAGTAAGTTCCGCAGCCAAAGAATAGCTCATCGGGATCGAACTCCAATCTATAGCGTCCGGCTGGCAATTTATATCCTCCGCATCCTTCGCATTGCACTAAGCTCTCTCCTCCGCCTTTATGCAAGTTAAATATACGAATTTGCCTATCTATAGAGGCATTATTAAATATCTCTTGTCCGTCATAATCGTATATTTTTATTTGCAATTCGCCTTCTTGCTCTATAGAAAATGGGAATTTGGTGAACCAATCGAATGGATTAGCATAATTAACAGATAGATTATAGATTATCCCTTGGCGCACGTTACCGCCACGCACATTGATAACGGCATTGCTTTGAGTGAATTCTACATCTGCATCATTCACTTTGAAGGTATTAACGTTTAGTGCGGTTTGCTGAACAGAGGAGAACAAGCCTTCTATCTGCATAACAACTAACAGCTTGCTTTGAATTTCGCTATTAAGGCGGATTCTGATATAGCCAGAGTCATTAATAAAGGCAAGTTCATATTCGAGGCGTCCCAGAGAAGGATTAGCCAATTTTATGGATTTAACATCAATCACTTTATTATGAAAAGCCATCTCTATATAGCTATTCTTCAGGGTTTCGTCTGCATTGACGTTTAGGTATAGGTCTATCACTTCCCCACTTTTTATATTTTGTCCTTCGTATTGAATGGAGTTTTCAGCGTGGGCAGTAGCCACAAGGCTAAGGAAGACAATGCTAATAAGTAAGCTATATAGCCTGTTTATTCGTTTCATAATTTAGTGCTCTTCGTATTATCGTTAATTATAAAGTTGTATATGCTGTTTATTTTAAGTTTTCTGCTGTTTCTTCTTAGCAGATGGGAACAGCACATTATTTAGGATAAGCCTATAGCCCGGGGAGTTCTTAAAGTGCTTCAGGTCTGTGGGCTCTTCCCCGATGAAGTGTCTATAGTCTTCGGGGTCGTGTCCGCCGTACCAAGTGAACTGTCCACGTCCAAGGTTTCCATGTATGTATCTAACAAAATCTGTGCCGTCTGTCTCCGCTAATATGGTTACAGACTTTTTTATTACACTTTTATGATATCCGGTGGTCTGTCCCATGAATCCATGCACCACATTTGCGTGGTTTTGCGTTAGCATAGTAGGCACGGGATCGTATTTAGCAGAGAATTCAAAGAGGGTGAAGTAATCCGCTTCTTCGCTTACTCGTACTTGCTCAGTAACGTCTATACTTGAGTATTCATAAGTATATGGATCCAGCTCCAGCATAAAATTTTCAAAAGCTAAAGTCTGCGAGAAGTCCAACTTGCTATTAGCATTATGATCGAAGCCATCGCCATCGAACATTCTTTCGCAAATATCGAGGTTGCGAACTGCAAGGGCTATATCATAAGAATCAGTAGCGGAGCACATTGCAAAGAGGAAGCCACCTTTTTCTATATAGTCCCTAATCTTCAGCACTACGTCTAACTTCATCTTTGATACTTTGGAATACCCCAGCTTTCGCGACATGTTTTCGTTAAGTGCTACTTGCTCTATGTACCAAGCGGCATTGCTATAGTTAGCATAGAATTTACCATATTGCCCAGTGAAGTCCTCGTGGAAAAGATGCAGCCAGTCGTATTCATTCAGCTTGTCGGCAAGTACTTCTTCGTCCCAGACCATATCATAAGGCACTTCAGCATACTCAAGGGCGAGGCGCACGGCGTCGTCCCAGGGCTTTTGTCCCGGCTGAACATACACTGCTATTTTCGCAGCTTTTTCTAACTTTACTAAATCAGTATTTACGTTTTCTGCTTTTACTTCAGCTTCGATTTCGCGGGCATCGTCCTCGCTAATCTGCTCGAAGCTCACTCCGCGAATGCGACATTCGGTGGCGAGTTCATCTGTGTAGTTAGTTAGGAAGGAACCAGCGCGATAGTTCAGCAGCCAGTCCACTGTATATCCCTTATTCAAAGCCCAATAGACTATGCCATAAGCCTTCAGGTGGTCTGTTTGAGACAAGTCCATTTGTATGAGTAATCGATTAGCGCTCGCATTTGCGAAGCCCATAGCAAGTGCTATAAATAACAGAATAAAGCGTTTCATTATTTAATCTTCTTTTTTAACCAAGTTTCTATAGTCTGGAGGAAAGTATCCTCGAACTTTTTTTCTAACTTATAATATTCAGATACAGAGCCAGTCTCTGACTTTTGAAAGAGGTGATTCGCATCTCTTATTATTACTATTTCTAATAATTGCTTGCGTCCTTCGAACGCTGCAGATAATGGTGCTTTGTTCATACTAACGGGAACTTGCATATCCTTCTCGCCAAAAATAGCCAAAGTCGGACACTTTATCTTCCTCATCGCTACAACCGGATCATAGCGAAAATACTCCTTAATATAAGGATTACTTACAGATTTAAGCATTTGATCGGACATTGCCCTAGCATACTTATCCACATCCGTGATGAACTTGCGTCTCTCTGCTGGCAGCAAGCTTACGGTTCTCACGTTTATATCATATAACATTTGCTTAAGCTCTTCGCCGCTCTTTCCAGCGATTACCGCACCCGTTAACATATCTTGATACTTCAGTACAGTATCAATAGCCTCAGCGGAAAGCCCAGCTTCTTTATTCGACTGCTCCACTTGATAGCGAGAAATCTTCACCCCGCTAACAGCAGGCGAAGCCATAAGTATTATGAAATTAACTTCTTTAGGGTAATCAGCTGCGAGCTTTTGGGCAATTACTCCCCCTTCGCTGTGCCCAAGTAAGCCAATCTTCGCAGGATTAACTTTCTTATGATTCTTCATCTCTTGAAGTGCTGAATAAGCATCTTTAGCGAAGTCGAACACAGTGGCATTTTCGAGGTCTGCTGGGGTATTCTTTGAAGAGTCTACGCCTCTATCATCATAGCGGAAAACGGCATATCCAGCTGAAGATAAGTGCATTGCAATATCCGCAAAAGGCTTAAAGCCCATAATTTCTTCGTCGCGGTTCTGCTGACCGCTCCCACTTATGAGAATCACTAGTGGGAACTTTCCCTCGCCAGTCGGTAGGGTGAGCGTTCCGCCGAACTTCAATTTCCCATTATAAAAAGTAATTTCTTCCTCTACTATTTTGCTTGCAAACATAGCACAGGAAGAAAGTAAAAATAGCATCGCGAAAAGTATGCTGAAGTATCTATTCATTAATTAATATCGATTAGTTCCACATTCTTTGGTGTTTTCAGCTGGAAGTCTTTTGCCTTCAGCTTTGGATTGATAGTAAGTCTCTTAATTTCAATCTCTTGCTTATCGCCCTTATAGCTAAAGATTAGATACTTCACCTGTTTTTTCTCATCTATTAATAGCTTAAGATTATCAATTTTATGCTTCTTCTTTTCTGCAGAGCTTAGCTTTATCGCGACAGAATAAAGTACATTCTTCGCTTTCTTGCTGGGGACTTCCTTCGCAAATGATTCTATCTCCGCAGCTTTTAAGAGGTCGAAGAATATTGTTTCTATGGATAATCCCGCACGCTCCTCTTCGAAAGTGGAAACTATTACTTTCTTCTCTTTCACGG
This sequence comes from Ignavibacteriota bacterium, assembly GCA_041855325.1. Lineage (GTDB taxonomy): Bacteria > Bacteroidota > Ignavibacteria > Kapaibacteriales > UBA2268 > CALLXS01. The sequence continues at coordinate 10,086 of JBHADY010000247.1, read as the reverse complement.
CATAGTTCCATATCTTCTTACCGTCGCACACGATGATTCTATCCTTCGAGTCTATGCGGTATTTATTGCCTTTCATTGCCTTTAGCGAGCCGGAGTTCGTCTTATTTCGAATATCCGTGAAGTCAGCAGAAAGGGAGTTAAGCTTCGATATAGTATTATCGAAATACTTTTGCACATCTTTAGCTTCCAGAGCGAAAAGCTGAAAGCCACAGAGAAAAATTAGTAAGTATATTGCTAGATTTTTCACTTTATCCTCGCAGTCGCTTGGTTTCTAAGTCCGGAGTATTTTGTTAGTTCGGCGTATACATCGCCAATGAGTATTTTGGTGGATACTTTTACAGGGATTTTATTCTCATCATCGGTCAGCCAAATGAAGATATTCCCTTCACTTTTGAATAGCCCGCCATCGACCACCAGCGGTTCTATCTTTATGGTTTTGAAAGTGCCTGCCGGAACGCTTACGGTCTCTCTTTTATGTATCTTCACGCCGAGCTTATGCACTTTTCCCTCGAAGTAATTCTGCATGTAGAAAATAGTGCCATTGCGCATTTTGGCTAAGTCCATAGCACGCACATTATAGAATGCAGCGACTATATCGAATGCATTCTGCGGCAGGTTATAGGTCTTCCCGCCCTCGTACGCCTTTTTATTATAGTGGTCGAACTTCACGGAGGCATCCTTCTTATAGTTGCCCTCTCTTATGCGTTGCTGGAACTGATACGGCAGGAGCGACTCCAAATCTATAACAGTACGATAGGCATCATCCACTTTGTAAATCCACTTCAGGCTTTCTAAGGAAATCACGCGAAAGCGAACGTCATAGCATTTCTTATTATTTACATTCGCAGCCATTGGCAAAATCTGAAAATAGCCAGTGCCGGCAGTTACGAATGAATAACCAACATTATAATCCAATCTTTCGCCGAAACCGAATGCATTGTTTTCCACCTTTCTGTCGTGCTGAGCCGATAGCGAAACAGCTGACAGAATTAGGCACATCATCACGCTGAAAAATACACTTCTTTTAGTCATATTAATACTCATATATTGTTAACACTTTGACGAAATACGGTGCGATTTGTTTTTTTGTTACAAAGATTCTCCACATACTTAACAATCTATTAATAAAATTAGTAAAAAGTTATTATATTGCGTAACTTAAAGTAGTATTACTCTGTAATGAACTTATAGTATTAGAGACAAAATAATAAAAAATGAATAAACTAATAAAATACATAGCACCTTTGATTTTACTCTTTTCCCTATCTACTTTGATAGGAAAAGAGACTATCAACATTAATGAGCAATCAATCAATATCAAGATAAATATCAATAATAGCACGGACTTATCCCGCTTTCAGCTTGATAGCAATGGCTATTATCTATCCTATAACTTCATAAGCAATAAATATCATAATTATAAGATACTTAGCAAGATTAATCCCGCGAAGCAGACTATCCCTGCTCTCACAGATAAAGCTAAGTTCCATGCTCTGGGCAATAATAACTATACTATAAACTCAGTAGGGACTTATAAAGGTGTAAATATCTATAATATAAGGCTTTATCCTGCTTTCATTCAAAAGAATAAAGCCCTACAGATAAGCTCCCAAACTATAGAGATTAAATTCGATAAGCCGATGAAATCATCTTCGGCAGTGCCACAGGAGCTATATGCCTTCTTCAGCGATGTGATTAACCTCGAACACCTCGCCCACCTATCAACACAGGCTCAAAATAGCGATAAAGACGAGAACAAACTGCAAAATAGCGACTATTTCTATAATCCTGCCCTCAGCTACGTAGAGGTGAATACATCTCGCGATGGAATTGCTTTTATTGACTTTAGGGATATTCTCACAGTAGACCCAGATTTTAATAATCGCGATTATGAGTTTATTCACTTAATAAAAAACGGCAAAGAGCAGCCCTATTACGTGAAGACCACCACGAACGTAAGCAATGAGAATGATACTCTCTTCTTTATTTCATCTCGCAATGCTGGCGATACTACTTACTTCGACCACTATAATAATAGTGCTAAGTATTATATATATTATGATGAAAGCAAAAAGCGTAATCCGCTTAATAGGCAGGATTACTTAAACCTCGAAACTCGGATTAACCAGGTAAAAATGAGCTATCATTTCGAGAAAGATAGCATTTATAGCGAAGGACAGAGCGGAGACGTCGAGATGAACTACTTAGACCCGCGTCCCGTTTCTGGCGAGGGCTGGTACGAAGCAAACTTTCGTCCGAACCTGCGCAATACTCACGAGTATCAAAGGGATACCATTCGCAGACTAAGACCGCTACTCTTCCCCGCTGAGAGTGGCAATGCTGAGCTGACTTTCGCATTTGTTTCCACCACGGTGAATGATAAGTTGGAATATAATCACCGTGTTAAGTCACTTATTAATAATATAATTAGTAGCACTCAGGACTTCCCATTTATTCGCAATTCATACAAGAAGTACTTTAAGCAGAGCGTATCTAATGACTCGCTCTATTTAGGCATAAATCAGTTTGATTTTAATGCAATTCCACTTAAAGCAAGCTACCCCGCCAGTACTTTCTTTGATGATGGAATGATGGGCTATGATTACTTCGAAATTAAGGGAGAGTTCCTCCCCGTAGTGATTGATGATATAATAGCTTTCAAACTTGATAAAGTCGATAAAAAGGCGAATATAGAGCTATATCCATTCACTGATGATGAGATAATCGCAATTGATAGCAGCAAGGCTATTATTTTCGATTATCTAACAGAAAAAGGCGATGCCTTAGCAGTGAATACTAATGCTGGTGATAAACCTCTAACTACATACTACTTCAATAACTTAAGGATGTATGAAAGTGAAAGTTTAGGCTATCATATAGCTTATTCAAGCGAAGGGAAGTTCGTGGGCGACTCCTTCAATAATGTAGATGCGCTTATTAATCGCATAAATAGCCTAAATGATGATGTTAATAATGTACTCATAGCTATCAATACACAGCTTAGCAGCAACGAAATTATAAAACTTAGAAACATAAACATTAACATAGAAAATTATGATAAAAATAAGAGTATAGTAGCTAACTTGAATGTGAAAGATAAAACAAGTAACTACAATACTGCCAAGAACATAGCTCGCCTTAGCCAATTCCATAAAAACATAAATGGTAATAGCTATAGGGTGTTCATTACTCTGCCAGAAGGAAGCGACTATTACATCACAGTTTCCGCTAAAAAAGTATGGGATAAAGCCGAGCTAAAGCCCACTTTTAAATCAGACTTACGCAATGATACTTCTCGTTGTGATTACCTAATCATCACTTCTCGCGAGTTCTCCGATGAAGCCTATAGATACGTAAATTACCGCTCCGGCACGCACTTTAACCTAACAAAGAAAGTGGTATTCGTGGAGGATCTATACAAGGAATACAACTACGGTAAGAAAAACCCTTCAGCTATTAAGGATTACATCAAGCAGGTGTATAATGCTCAGAAAGAGAACAAACTGCAGGCTATTCTTCTGCTCGGAGATGCCAGCATAGACCCTCGCCATCTGGACAAACAAAGCATAATGCGCGACATAGTGCCGAGCTATGGCTATCCCGTGAGCGACAACTGGTACGTGCAAATGGAAGAGAGAGACGACTATGTTTCAGATGTTCTCATCTCCCGCATTCCTATCCAAACGAAAAGTGATTTCGATAACTACTTAGAGAAGTTAGAGGCTTTCGAGAACTCCGGGAACGCCCCTTGGAAGCAGTCTGCCCTGCTTATGGTTGGTGGCGGCAGCGAGAGCGAGCAAGCCCAGTTTAAGTATTTTTTTGCTGATCCTATACTAAACTTAATGCGCAGCTCTAAGATATGCTTTAATTATCAAGAGATATACAAAACTCAGGATAATAAAGTAAGCGAATCGGACGGACCACGCATCATTAATGCCCTAAATAGCGGGAAAATATTAACTTACTTCATCGGTCATGGCTCTGCCGAGGTTATCGATATGGAAGGCTGGATGCCCGAGAATCTATCGAACAAAGGCAAAACCGGATTTTTCCTTTCCTCTTCCTGCTCTATGGGTGCATTCGGAGTGCATACGGGCGTTTCTCGCCTCGAGCAATTGCTCTTCGTGAAGGATAGAGGTTTTATCGCCACTGCAGCAAACTCCACAACTGATTACCCAACAAATAGCGTTATCGTTTCCCGCGGAATGCTGAACGCTATAATGAATAATGGTGTGCGAAATTATGTGCAAGCATATAACATAGGAAAAGCATACTCTCTGAAGAACTATCCTGATGCTAATCACCTACGCAACTTGAAGCGATTCGTCCTAACGGGGACTATCATAGGCGATCCCCTGCTCGAACTACCTATGGACACCTTAGCTGATCTATACATACTACCAAGTGAGTTTAAGGTATATTCAAGTAAGGGACTTAACGTGATTAGCGAAAATGATGAATACGTAAATATTGACTTCACTGTGCGAAATGCCGGAATAAAGAACTTCGATTCCGTAACCGTGCAGATAAATGATGATTACCAAAATAAACGCGACTCCCTTCGCCTTACTTTAAAGAATATCTGTCCCGGCGAAAGCGTAATTGAATATAAAATACCTATAGCTGGGAAGTTTGGTTTGCATAACCTGACAGTGCATATAGACCCAGATTCTGCTCTAATCGAGGCAAAAAGACACAATAACACTTTACTTAAGCAGTTTGAAGTGGTGAAGAGTGGCATTCTCCCCGTTGAGCCGATGCCAAATTGGAATGTCTCGCTTAACTCCCCTCTTCTGCGTTTTATAAACCCGGCGGACAATGCCGATTCCGTGCAGTATAAACTGCAAATAGTAGAGAGAATTAACCGCACCCCTATTGCCACTACGAATAATAGCGGTCTAACAATAAAGAACAAAGTTATTGACTGGCAAACGAAACTCCAACTGAAGGAAAATCACGATTACCTAATACAAGGTTCTTACTGGGACGAAACTACGGGCAACTCCTCGCCTATATTCATTCCGTTCCACACATATACTCATCCGCAGTTCGAGAGGGTAAATCATAAGATTAAGCTATATTCCCTAAGCGAAACGAAGATGGAGAATATGGAATATGACCACGATAAGAGCTTATTGCTTACGAAGGTGGATTCCACTGACTTTAGTTTTATCTCTATGTCCGGAAATACCGATAAATACGATCATCCAGTATTTAAGGGTATCTATTTGCGCATAGGCGAAAAATTCCACATCTCCGAACCGATTAAGACAGGTATGTATATAGCGAAGTTTAATAGCGATCTTAGCCAAGAGCAGATAACTTACTATGATACTTGGGGAAACTATGGCGATGAAGACGCAATAAAAGACTCCACTCCGATTAAGATAGTGCGCTATCTGCAGGATTCTATTAAGCAGGGCGATAAGATATTCATAGGCACGACGGGGCCAGCTTGGCGTGTATTTTCGCTTCATGAGAAGCTGGGAACGGCAGGCTCTTGGGACTCTCTGCGCACCACGCTTAAGTCTCTCGGAGCAAAGGAGATAGATATAATCGACACTTGCACTATTAACCGCTGGGAAAACTCCTGGGGCTATTCTTACGTGTTCTTTACTCACGTGCGCACCGACCACTACGATACATACGACAAAGTGAATATATACGGAGATACCGCAAAGCTCAGTTTGCGCATTCCGATAAACTATCCGCGTGCGTCCTTCTCCTTCGAGCTGAATAATGTGGATATTCTGCACAACCTGAAACTTGATGCGTCAGATAATATGATGAAAAACACAATTCATCATAAACTATATGGTATTGATAAGCAAAATGATAAGCAGGAGCTAATCTCCGAATATAATGACCTCTCCAACTTCGATTATGCAGATAATAATAAGTATAATAGCTATAAGTTTGAGTTCGAATATACACCCAAAACGGGCGAAATCATAGACTTTGATATATCCAGCGTGGATATTGAATATACACCAACTGCTGAGGCGGATATATACCAAAACGGCGAGCTATCAAATCATTTGCTTAAAGCTGATGATGATACTCTCTCTCTGCATATTAGGAACTTATCTATTAGGCGAAATATAGACTCCCTCGCCCTCGCTATAAAAGTAAATGATGGAACGGCGCAAATAGACAATATAGATACTACTCTCACTTCCATAAAGGCGAATGAGATTATAGATTATCGCAATGTATTAGTAACTGATAACTATAGCGATAAGATACAAATTGAGTCCAGCATAGATAACATAAGTAATAATGATATATACTACTTCAATAACTCCACTGTGCATAGCCAGAGCTTCGCTCCGGACACCGTGAAGCCGGAAATCTTCCTCGAACTTGATGGACACATAGTGCGCGATGGCGAGTATATCCCTCGCTCTCCAGAGATGAAAGTAATCATTAAGGATAACTCCCGCCGTAAGATTAACAGCGATAAAAACATCAAAGTTACGATAAACCTGCGAGCAGTTACTCCGGATAAATATCCTACTTATAAGTTTACTTCATTCGGAAAGGACACCAATATACGCGCTACCCTTCAGTTTAAGCCGGATTCACTTGATTATGATGAGAATGTTATCCGCATAATAGCTGAAGATGCGAATTCCAATAAAGACACCGTGCGTTATAGACTGCACGTGAGCCGAAAGGGCGAGATAAAGCATATATCGATGAATCCGAATCCTGCGAAGGATAACTCCGTGCTTGTGTTTAACTATGCTTCGCCATCGAAAACGGGATATGCCCTATTCGAGATATACGACGCGATGGGACGCATCTGTTTATCAGAGAAGACTATTCTACACATAGGCTTTAATGAAATTCCGATTAAGCTGCGCGACTCCGCAGGTGCTCGCCTGCCGATTGGATTATATTACTATAGAGTGTCCATAGTTGATACCGAAATACAAGCCGAACCAATGACGGAAAAACTGATAATCTTAGAGTAGTAAATAGTGCGAGATGTTTATAAAAAACTTATCTTTTATTCATCTCTTATTAGTAATTTTGTAATCTATATTTTGCATATAAACGGGACGAAAAGTGATAAAAAAGATATTCAAATGGGGCTTAAAGATAGCAATGTGGTGCTTCATAGTCTCTGTGGTTTTAGTGGCTGTGTATGCCGTGTTGCCTGTGCCTATCACGCCGACTATGGTGCTTAGAGTGATTGAGGGCGCAACCGAAGGCAGAAGCGTAGGAATAGACAAAGATTGGGTCTCTTATGATGAGATTTCACCCAACTTTTTCCGCGCGGTTATCTCTGCTGAAGATGCCCGTTTTATGCGACATAAGGGTATAGATTGGCGAGCAGTGGAAGCCGCTAAAAAGTACAATGAACGCAAAAAAGGCAAGAAACTACGCGGAGCAAGCACTATCACCATGCAGACGGCGAAGAATGCTTTCCTCTGGCAGGGACGTAACTATATTCGCAAAGGATTAGAGGTATATTTCACCTATATGATAGAAGCCGTTTGGGGCAAAAAACGCATACTCGAAGTATATGCGAATGTCATCGAAATGGGCGACGGAGTATATGGTGTGGAGGCGGCTTCGCAGAAGTATTTCGGTAAGTCAGCAAAGGACATCAATAAGCGAGAAGCAGCACTACTTGCAGCTGTTCTGCCGAACCCACGTCGTTGGTCTCCCGCTGAACCGACAAAATACATAAACAAAAGAGCGAGATTTATCTCCAGCAGAATGAGATCAATAGCATTACCAAAGGACTAAGTATGGCTGAAAAACAAACCCCAATGATGAAACAGTATCTGCATATAAAGCAGAAGCATCCGGATTCCATTCTCCTTTTTAGAATGGGCGATTTCTTCGAGACTTTCCTTGATGATGCCGTAATCACAGCAGAGGTGTGTGGCATCACTCTGACGAAGCGCAATAGCGGAAGCGACAATGCTAACCTTGCGGGTTTTCCTCATCATCAGCTGGATACTTACCTCACTAAGCTCGTGCGTGCGGGCTATAAAGTAGCTGTATGCGAGCAACTCGAAGACCCCAAACAAGCCAAAGGCATCGTCAAGCGTGGTGTGATTGAAGTGGTTACTCCCGGCACTGCCCTATACGATAAACTGCTCGAAGCAAAGAGCAATAACTATCTCGCCTCTGTTTATATCACTTTCACAAAGAAAAATGAAACTCAGGTGGCTATATCTTACGTTGATATCTCCACCGGAGAGTTTAAGCTAAGCGAAATCGCCGAGAATAAGCTGGTGCCTATCCTCGAATACATACATCCAGCGGAAGTGCTTATAAACAAATCTACTTATAAGTATTTCGAGCAGCTAATTAGTTCGCTATCATATAAGCCGACTATAACTAAAATCGAAGATTGGATTTATGACGATGAATTCTCCCGCGAAGCCTTAAATGGGCACTTCGGCACGAACTCGCTGAAGGGATTCGGCGTGAATGAATACACTCGCGGGCTTGCTGCAGCTGGCTCTATTATGCACTATATAAAAGAGACGCAACTCTCTGAGCTGTCGCAAATTACATCGCTTTCGTACTATAATCCGCACGAGTATATGATACTCGATTACGCGACTCGCCGCAACTTAGAGATTACTCACTCCGCACCGGACTCGCAGAACTCTTCCCTAATCCAGTACATAGATAAAACTTGTACTGCTATGGGCGGACGTCTTATCCGCAAGTGGATTTCCCAGCCCCTGCTAAACGTTGAAGAAATAAACAAGCGACTAAACACCGTTGAAGAAATCTTCAACTCGCCGAACCAACTAACGAAAATGCGATTCCTCATCGGGAAAATATCCGACTTAGAGCGATTAGTATCCAAAATATGCACAGGACGAGCAAACCCAAAGGACTTAATCGCCCTGAAGAACAGCTTAAATGCCATTCCAGAGATAATTAAGCTATTGGAAGATAATGAATTATACTTCTCGAAGCGAGTATTCTATGGTGCTGCGAACTTCGAGCAGATGGCACGCGAAATAGACGAGGCAATTATGCCTGAGCCATCTACTAATCTTGGCACTGGCCGCGTTTTTAACTCTGGATATGACAATGACTTAGATAATTACGTATCAGCCAAATATAATGCTGATAAATGGCTGGATGACTTCCAAAATCGCGAACGACAAAGAACGGATATCCCCAGCTTGAAGGTATCTTTCAATAATGTTTTTGGCTATTACATAGAAATTACTAAAGCGCATAAGGATAAAGCTCCCGAAGACTACGAACGCAAGCAAACCCTTGTAAATGCAGAGAGATACATCACTCCAGAGCTGAAGGACTTCGAAAGCAAAGTATTAGCTGCGGAGGAACAAATCCTCCTTTTGGAACAGAAGCTATTCCGCTTGCTTCTGCAGACTATCTCCTGCGCGGCGAAGAGCATTCAGCACACGGCTCAGCTCATTGCGGAGTTCGATTGCCTGCAGGCTTTTGCTTTTGTATCGCGTGAGTTCGGCTATGTTAAGCCGGAAATTAACGATTCCACAGATATGCACATAGTGGATGGTCGCCATCCAGTAGTGGAAAGGCTATTGCCTATAGGCGAGAAGTTCGTTCCAAATTCCACAATTATGAATAATGATGAATTTATACACATTATTACCGGACCAAATATGGCGGGAAAATCTTGCTACTTAAGGCAATTAGGGCTAATTGTCCTCTTGGGGCAAATAGGTTGCTTCGTTCCGGCTAAGTCAGCTAAATTCGGCTTAGTGGATAGGATATTCACCCGCGTGGGGGCGTCGGATAACATCTCCTCTGGCGAGAGTACCTTCCTCGTGGAAATGCAGGAAGCTGCGAATATTATGCACAGCGCCACTCGCCGCAGCTTGATACTCTTGGACGAAATAGGTCGCGGAACAGCCACTTACGACGGCATTTCAATAGCTTGGGCAATAACCGAGTATATACATAACTCACTCGGAGCGAAAACGCTATTCGCTACGCACTATCACGAGCTGAATGACCTATCAAACGAGTACGACAAAGTGAAGAATTACCAAGTGCAGGTTATCGAAACCAGTGATAAAATCCTTTTCTCGCATAAGGTAATTGAAGGCGGAGCCG
>JBHADY010000246.1:0-5553 GCA_041855325.1 Ignavibacteriota bacterium | reverse complement strand
TAATAACCGCTCTTCAAGGCATCAGTTTCCATAATATCGCTGGTGCTTTTTATTTGGTGGAATATCTTAATCGCACTCCAATCTGGGTGAATTGCCTTCACAAGTGCTGCCACGCCAGATACATTCGGACCAGAGAAAGAAGTGCCATCTGTTATCTCATATCCTCCATTTGCCTGAGTAGTATATATCTTTGCTCCCGGAGCATAAGTATCCACAGAATAGCCATAATTAGTGAAATCTGTTAATTCATTCTCGTCATCAACAGCACCAACGGAAAGCACATTCTTATACGTTGCAGGATAGAACCCTAGATTATCATTATTATTATCGCTATTTCCGGAGCCAGCCACGATAACTGCATTCTTTTCGAATACTATGTAATTCACCATATCTTGGTCTGCTGGACTATACAAAGCTGCCCCCCAAGAGCAGTTAATAATATCAGCTCCCAGCTCAGCAGCATAAGCCACTGCTTCCACTGGTTGGAATAAAGTTCCCACCATTGGCAGTTCCGAGCCAATCTTAATAGGGATTAACTTGCAATTATATGCTGTGCCAACTATACCAATACCATTGTTCGGAACGGCACCGACGCAACCGGAAACCATAGTTCCATGAGTATTTACCCTATTCATTGGGTCGTTATCTTCCTCGTACTCTCCATTAATCAAGCTCTGAATATCCTTATTTCCGGCGAAGTCCCAACCGCGATAGTCATCTATCTTGCCGTTTTCATCATTATCTATTCCATCGTCGGGTATTTCATTCGGATTAGTCCATATATGCGCAGCTAAATCTGGGTGTTCATAATCAACACCGGAGTCGACAATCGCTATCTTAATATCCGGGCTTCCCTTTGAGTATTTCCAAGCTTCGAGCACTTTCATAGTAGTCAGTGTATATTGCAGACCAAGTGAAGGATCATTCGGCGTTTCATTGAATGAATATGCCACAGTTACCGGGCAAGCGTATTCCACGTCGGGATTGCGCATCAGCTCGGCGCATACTTCGAATGGGTCTTTGTCCAGTGGGATAGAGATTTTATATAGTCTATCTAAGCCATACTTTATAAGTCCGGGGTTCTTTTCTACTCGCTTAGCATCAGCAAAAGCCGTGATTTCCGTACTGCCGATAGCCTGCAGAGCGGAGTTTAGTTTGCTTGCCCCTTGCAGGAAGTTATCCTTGCCGTTGTCGGTCTTAGTCTTTGTCTTTACATAGATTTGCCCTTTGGCATAGTATTTTGGGTCTACCCTCTGAACGAAATACTCAGAGAAATCGCTATTTGTTTTGGGGTCTCCGACTGTTGCTACTAATACAGAGTATCTCTGCACTTTGCCATCATCGCTACGGACAATGGTAGAGCGATAATTCTCTATAGCACTATTGGGCAGTGCAAGTGCCGATGAAGATGATATAATCAATACAAGAACTACTTGTATTAATGCTGATTGAAAGAATTGATAAATTCTGTATTTCATTATTCCTCTCCGAAATGTTAATTAACATTTATATGCAATGCAAATTAACACTTTTCTATGAAATGAGCAAATATTAAATATCTTATTTACTTATATAATATTAACTTTTATCTTACGTCATCATAAGATTAATATCAAATATAATTATTGGAAATCTAATGAGAGCTGTTATTCCAGTGGCGGGAGTAGGCACAAGACTAAGACCGCACACATATACATTGCCCAAAGTACTGCTGAACGTAGCAGGAAAACAAATGATAGGACATATACTCGATGAACTCGAAAAGCACAATGTGCCAAAAGCAAGTATCATCACCGGGTATATGGGTAAACTGATACAGGAATACGCAAAGAATAACTACCATAAATTGCAATTCGACTTCGTTACTCAAAAAGAAAGCCTCGGGCTGGGGCACGCAATTTGGGTGGCAAACGAAACTTATAGCGACGACGAGCCATTATTAATCATCTTGGGCGATACTATCTTCGACCTCGACCTGAGCGACCTGATGAAATGCGAATATAGTACTCTCGGCGTAAAGCACGTGGAAGACCCACGAAGATTCGGCGTCGTGCAAACTGATAGCGATGGCTTCATAGTAAATATGGTGGAAAAACCGGAAACATTCGTATCCAATAGTGCTATCGTGGGAATATACTATATCAAAAACCCGAAACTACTGAAGGAATGCCTTAACGAGCTTATCGAAAATGACCAAAGAACAAGAAACGAATACCAACTGACTGACGCCCTGTATATGATGATGCAAAAAGGCGAAAAGTTCAAAACCTTTAACGTCGATGGTTGGTACGACTGCGGAAAGCCCGAAACACTGCTATCCACTAATACATTTATGCTAAGCAAAGTGGAACAGAACTTCTCTCGCGAAGGCGCTGTTATCATTCCGCCAGTGTATATAGCCCCAGATGCCATAGTAGAGAACTCTATCATTGGTCCGAACACCACAGTGGCAAAAGGTGCTATCGTGCGAGATAGCTTAGTGAAAAACTGCATCATTAGCGACGAAGCACAGGTGAGCACAGCTGCTCTGCAGGACTCCATCATTGGCAATAATGCCATCGTGAAAGGGCACTTCACCACGCTAAACATAGGAAATTCCAGCGAGATAGAATTCTAATATTTTATAATATCATTATTCATCCGATAATTAAGTATTTAAGCAGATAAATTAATAATAAACATATAGAAAAATGAGCAGAAGAACATATTTATTCACTTCGGAATCCGTATCCGAAGGACATCCAGATAAAATTTGTGATCAAGTATCCGATGCAATACTCGATGAACTCATCAGACAAGACCCCAAAAGCCGCGTTGCTTGCGAATGCTTCGCAGCTACTGGTATGATAGTAATCGGCGGGGAAATAAACACTAAATCCTACGTAGATATTCAAGATATAGCAAGAAAAGTTATCGAAGACATAGGATATACTAAAGGAGATTATTGCTTCGATTCTAAATCTGTGGCTGTAATTAGCGTTATTAACCAGCAATCCAGCGACATAGCTATGGGCGTGGACACTGGCGGCGCTGGCGACCAAGGTATGATGTTCGGCTATGCTTCAAATGAAACTCCGGACTATATGCCTGCTACTCTTATTTATGCTCACCAATTAGTGCATAAATTAGCAGAAATTCGCAAAAAACAAAGCCACTTAATGCCTTACTTAAGACCTGATTCTAAGTCTCAAGTTACAATTGAATACGATGAAGAAACTAACGAAATCATCCGCGTTGATACAATTGTTATTTCTACTCAGCACGACCCAACAGTAGGGCAAGATAAGATTAAAGAAGACTTACTCAAATACGTTATCGATCCTATAATCCCGAATGAACTAAGAGACGAAAATACTAAGTACCACGTGAACCCAACTGGTAGCTTCGTTATCGGCGGACCTCACGGCGATACTGGTTTAACAGGTCGCAAGATTATCGTTGATACTTACGGCGGACGCGCTCCTCACGGTGGCGGTGCATTCAGCGGAAAAGACCCAACTAAAGTAGACCGATCAGCAGCTTATGCTGCTCGTCACCTGGCTAAGAACATAGTAGCAGCGGGAATTTCTCGCGAATGTACTATTCAGCTATCTTATGCTATCGGCGTGGCAGAGCCTGTTTCCATTAACGTTAAGCTCGATGCGAAAGACAAAGCTAAAGAAATGGAATTAGCTAAGTACATTAAAGAAAATATAGACTTAACTCCAAAGGGCATCATCAATAGATTAGACCTATTGCGTCCTATCTATCGCCAAACTGCGTCTTACGGACACTTCGGCAGAGATGCGTATCCTTGGGAAGCTCTTGATTTAGTAGAAGACTTCAAGAAAGCCGTAAAATAATCGAAACTACCCCAAGGGGTGGAATAGCTTATGCACTTCCTTGATATAGGCATTATCTATGTGGGTGTATATCTGCGTGGTGCTTATGTCGGAATGCCCGAGCATTTCTTGCACGGCGCGCAGGTCGGCTCCGCCTTCGATTAAGTGAGTAGCAAAGCTATGCCGCAGCGTGTGCGGATGTATGCTCTTCTTTATGCCGGCGATGGCAGCAGTTTCCTTGAGCATCTTCCAGATATAGGCGCGTGTTAGTGGCTTCCCCCTTTGATTCAGAAAGAGAATATCGCCCGTTTCCATACTTTTCACGAAGTGGATACGGGCTTCTTTTTTGTATGTATCTATATTCGCTAAAGCAGAAGAGCCAATAGGCACATAGCGTTCTTTGCTGCCCTTTCCGAAGACGCGCACGATTTCCATCTCGGCGATGACATCACGCTGCTTCAGGTTAATAAGCTCGCTCACGCGCAGTCCGCAGGCATACAGCACTTCGACTATTGCTTTATCTCGTATTCCAGCAGGTTTGCGTGTGTCTATAGTCGCCAGCAGTAGCTTAATCTCTTCGTATGAGAGCACATCTGGTAGCTTGCGGGTTTGCTTGGGCAATTCAATGATATCGCTAATGTTTTCGCTTATCATCTTCTCGTTAAAGAGGAAGGAGTGCAGTCCGCGAATGGCAGATAAATAGCGGCTTATGCTGGAGCTTTCAAGTCCTAAATCGAATAGCTGAGCAAAATAATCGCTTAACAGCTCATAGCTTACCTTATCTATGCTATCAATGGAATTAGCCTTCAGATATTTAGTATATTTATCTAAATCTAACTTATACGAAGAGAGGGAATTATCAGATAATCCCTTCTCGAACTTAAGAAAACTAATGAATGAGTCTATTTCTTGCTTCAGCATATTGCGTCCTATTGTGTAATGATAAGAATAAAACTACTTTCGCAAAAATTTATTTTATTCATATTCGACTTTACTATATATTATAATTAACAAAGACTATAATGAAAAGATTAACATATATACTTGGCATATTAAGCATACTGCTGCTATCGTCTTGCTCCGGCACAGGCGGAAGAAGCGGCTGCGTTACAGAAAATGAAAAGCACCTGACAATTAAATGGGGCACTATATATCAACGCACAGGCGGAATGATATACCGCTCCGTGGACTCCCGCGGATTAATGCACCGCGTCGAAGAAGTAGATGGCACTCGCACTTTATCGGACACTATACAGCTTAGCCCAGAGGCTTACTGCTACATAAAGCGCACCTTAGAGGGCTTAATCCTAAAAACACAAGCTATGTACTATCCAGCTGAAGTGCAAGAGTTCTTCGAATACTCCGACTCCGTACGTAATGTATCATTCCGAGCTATATGGAATCCCAAATACATAGAGAAAATAGAAAATAGAGAAAAACTAAAAGCGTTATATGATACAATTCCATATTTATACAATAAATAATAGAATTTGCAGAAATAATCATCTTTTTTTATAAATTAATCAGACTTTTTAATCTTCCAAGTGTCTACTAAGCGCTACAAGTTGGAACAGACTATTACTTATATAATATGAGACGCGACAACACATATTATAATATGATATTAGCACTACTTGCAAGCCTACTGCTATCTTGCAATGTGTGCGATAATGGTGGTGCCACTCAAGAAGCACCCGTGAGGAATATCTATTTTAATGCAAAAAATTTGAAT
>JBHADY010000245.1:0-5335 GCA_041855325.1 Ignavibacteriota bacterium | reverse complement strand
TTCGAAATCGCTATCGATATGAAGAAAGATAGAAAGAAATATGCTAAAGCATTAGAAGGCGAAGCATTAGCTCTTATTTTCGAAAAACCTTCTTTAAGAACTAGAACAAGTTTTGATATAGGTATTCAACAACTTGGTGGATACTCACTATACTTATCACCAAACGAAATCAGCCTCGGCAAAAGAGAATCAGTTCACGACGTAGCTAAGAACTTAGAAAGAATGGTTCAAGGTATTATGATAAGAACTTTCGGTCACGACATAGTTATGGATATGGCTCGCTTCGCAAGAATTCCAATCATCAACGGCTTAACTGACTATTCTCACCCTTGCCAAGCTATGGCAGACTTCTTAACAATCTATGAAAAGAGAAATGGCGACCTTAAAGGTATGAAGTTAGTATACGTTGGCGATGGTAACAATGTAGCTCACTCTTTAATGGATGCTGGTGCTAGATTAGGCGTAGACGTAACTATCAACTGCCCTAAAGGCTTCGAACCAAATTTAATCGCTTTCCAAGAAGCTACAGAAGCTGCTAAAGCTACTGGCGCTAAGATAGAAGTAGTTCACTGCCCTAAAGAAGCAGTTAAGGGTGCAGACGTGGTTTACACTGACGTTTGGGCATCAATGGGTCAAGAAGAAGAAGCTGCAAAACGCAAGAGAATCTTCGCTGAATACCAAGTAAATGATACTTTAATGTCTTATGCAAACAAAGATGCTTACTTTATGCACTGCTTGCCAGCTCACCGTGGCGACGAAGTAACTGATAGCGTAATTGACTCACCTCAATCTATCGTATTCGACGAAGCTGAAAACAGACTTCACGTGCAAAAAGCAATCGTTTACCAATTAATGAAAAAATAAGGAATAAATTGTGGCTAAAACAGCTTTAATAGCAGTAGGCGGAAACTCACTAATTCGCGCTGGCGAGAGAGGCACTATCGAAGAGCAACTCCGCAACGCACACGCTACTGCAAAAGCAATTGCACAAATGATCAAACTCGGCTGGACCGTTGTCGTTACTCACGGCAACGGACCCCAGGCTGGGGCAGCCCTCCTGAGAAGCGAAAGAGCTGCGAACGAAGTATATACTCATACTTTAGACGTATGCGTGGCTACTACTCAGAGCGAAATAGGCTACCTGTTGCAGCGTGCATTGCATTTTGAAATGAAAGAACTTGGGCTAAATAAAGAGGTTATTACTCTGCCTACTATGGTGGAAGTAGATGAAAATGACCCTGCATTCAAAAAGCCCGCAAAACCAATAGGACCATTCTACTCCAAAGAAACTGCTGAAGAAAAGCAAAAAACTCTCGGCTGGGACATTGTGGAAGACTCCTCCAGAGGTTATAGAAGAGTGGTGGCTTCCCCGGAACCAAAAAGCGTTCTCGAACTCGATATCCTAAAGAAGATTATCGATATGGGCATAATGACCATAGCTCTCGGTGGCGGTGGAATACCGGTTATTATCAAAGATGGAAAGATTTTAGGAAAAGAAGCAGTGATTGATAAAGATAGATCTTCTGCTCTTTTGGCTGCAGACTTAGACGTGGATTTATTCCTTATCTCCACAGATGCAGACCAAGTATATATTAACTATAAAAAAGAAAATGAAGCTGGCTTAAGAAACGTAACAGCTGATGAATTGCAAAAATACTACGACGAGGGACAGTTCCCTGCTGGAAGTATGGGACCAAAAGTGGAATCCTGCATTAAGTTCATAAGAAATGGCGGAAAGAAAGCAATCATCACTTCTTACGAATATTTAATCGATGCCCTTGAAGGCAAAGCCGGTACTCATATCACTGCATAATATTAACTTATATATAAATATTGGCAGTTCTTATAATTAACACTAGAGAATAGATATGAAAATTAACCACATAGTAGAAACTCAACAATTTACCGTGCCGCTTCTTATGGAGCTCTTCGATAGAGCAAACCTGATGAAGAAAATCGTGGCACGCGGTGGCACTAAGGACTATGATAATAAGATAATGACTTCATTATTCTATCAGAACTCCACTCGTACTCGCTTCTCCTTCGAGAGTGCTATGTACAGACTCGGCGGGAAAGTCCTCACTACTGAAGAAGCTGCTTTCTTCTCTTCTGAAATCAATGGCGAACACTTAGAGGATACTATTCAAATCATCGCTAACTACTGCGATGTGATAGTATTAAGGCATTTAGAAGCCGGCGGTGCAAAGAGAGCTGCAGCTGTTTCCCCAGTGCCTATCATTAATGCCGGAGACGGAGCCGGCGGGCAGCACCCTACTCAGGGCTTACTGGATCTTTATACTATATTTAGCGAACTGCACACGCTTGATGGGCTTAGTGTAGCATTCACTGGCTCTTTGGATATAGGCAGAACTGCCCGCTCTTTGGCTTATCTGCTAAGTAAATTCAGCAGAATTAAGCTATACTTCGTTGCTCCGAAGGAAATGCAGATTAAGCAAGATATGCTCGATCACCTCGACGAGAACAATATCATCTATACTCTTGCTGATTCACTTGACGATATTATCGATAAAGTAGATGTGCTATATCAAACAAGGTTCGAGACAGAAAGACATCCGAATATGAAGTTTGATTTCAGCAAGCTGCATACTGATAAGACTACTCTTCAAAGAATGAAGTATGATTCTATCATTATGCACCCAATGCCACGCGATATAGAAATCAGCCACGATGTCGATTCCGACCCAAGAGCAGCTTTCTTCCGCCAATCTAAGAATGGGCTGTATATCAGAATGGCACTTCTATCTATGCTATTCGATGGAAACTAAGAAAACTCTATAATTAACAATTCTCAAAATATTAAAAAGGTTAAAAAATGAAAACACAAGATTATATTAAAATGGAAAATGAACTTGGCGCGCATAACTATCATCCACTTGATGTAGTGATTAACGAAGCCAAAGGCGTTTGGGTATATGACGTAGAAGGCAAGAAGTATATGGACTGCCTCGCTGCATATTCAGCAGTGAATCAAGGTCACTGCCATCCAAAGATTATGGAAGTATTCGTAGAGCAAGCTAAGAAGGTAACTCTTACTAGCCGTGCTTTCAGAAATGACAAATTGCCTTTACTATACAAAAAGCTTCACGAAATGACTGGCTATGAAATGTGCATGCCAATGAACTCCGGCGCAGAGGCTATTGAATCTGCTATTAAGTTAGCTCGTCGCTGGGGCTATAGAGTGAAAAAAGTTGAATCAAACAAAGCTGAGATTATAGTTGCTTCTGGTAACTTCCACGGTAGAACTACTACTATTGTTGGTTTTAGTGATGATCCGGGTTCTAATGGTGATTTCGGTCCTTATTGCACTCAGGCTTTCCCTATGCACGAGTATGGTAACCTCGAAGACTTGAAATCTAAGATTACTAAGAATACTGTGGGTATCTTGGTAGAGCCAATTCAGGGCGAAGGCGGTGTGGTTATCCCTCCAGATGGCTACCTAAAGGGCATTGAAAATCTCTGTAAAGAGCACAATATACTCTTTATGTGCGACGAAATCCAAGCTGGCTTGGGTCGTAGTGGTAAGCTTTTCGCTCATAACTACGAAGACGTTCATCCTGATATCGTGGTTATCGGCAAGGCACTTTCTGGTGGTTTCTATCCTGTGTCTGCAGTTCTTTCTTCTAAGGAAGTAATGCTTACAATTCAGCCGGGCGAACACGGCTCTACTTTCGGTGGTAACCCACTGGCAGCAGCTGTTGCAATTAAGGCATTGGAAGTAATCGAAGAAGAAAACTTAGTACAAAAGTCATTCGATAATGGTGCTTACTTCGTAGAAAGACTAAGAGCAATCGACAGCCCACGCATCAAAGAAGTGCGTGCGAAAGGCTTATGGATTGGTTTCGCATTAGACGTGAAGGCACGCCCATACTGCGAAATGCTTATGCACGAAGGCATCCTTTGCAAGGAAACTCACGAAAACATTATTCGTTTTGCTCCGCCTTTAGTAATTACTAAGGAAGAAATTGACTGGGCAGTAGCGAAAATTGAAAAAGTGGTTAAATCATTAGACGACAAATAATTATCTAACTTAAATTAGATACTAAAAAATAAAAAAGCCTCCCTTTGCGGAGGCTTTTTTTATATATATTATATGTATAAGTTACTTAAGCTTAATGTATTTAGCTATTCTATAGATATCGCCAGCACCCATAGTAATGACTACATCGCCCGGCTGCATAATATCTTCAAGCGCTGGGACTACATCATCTTTCTTTTCTATGTAGATTGCATTCTTATGTCCATATTGAGTGGCTGTGTCAGCGATTAGCTTTCCAGTTACGCCTTCGATAGGGGTTTCGCGAGCGGGATATACGTCAGTAACTATGAGAATATCGGCTTCATCGAAGGACTTCGCGAAGTCTTTATAAAGGTCGCGAGTACGGGTATAAGTGTGAGGTTGGAAAATGCAGATTATGCGTCTATCCCAACCGTCGCGAGCAGCTTGCAGTGTGGCAGTGATTTCAGTTGGGTGATGAGCATAGTCATCTATCTTCACTAAGTTATCGTCATCATTTAGTATTTCAAAGCGACGATATACCCCGTGGAATTCGGAAATTCCATTGCGAATTGTCTCGAAGTCAGCTCCGAGTTCGTGCGCCACGACTATAGCACCGAGGGCATTTCGCACATTATGTTCGCCGGGAACATTGATTTTGATGCGTCCAGCTTTTTCGCCGAAGAAGTGCAGGTCGAACTCAGTAAATCTCTGTGAATACGATAAGTTAGAGGCTCTAACATCTGCATTACGCGAAAGCCCGAATGTGATAATCTTCTTCTTGATTTCAGAGAGAATATCTTTCACTCCGTCGTCATCTATGCAGGCAGCCACGAAGCCATAGAAAGGCACTTTGTTAGCAAACTCAACGAAAGTGCGCTTAATATCGTCCAAATCATCGTAGATATCTAAGTGGTCAGCTTCGATATTATTGATAATTGCAATAGCAGGTGATAGCTGCAGGAATGAACGGTCGTATTCATCAGCTTCTACGATTATCCAATCGCCATTGCCCAAGCGGGCATTTGTTCCGCCGAGCTCTTTTAGCTTTCCACCGACGATTACTGTTGGGTCTATGTTGGCAGTCATAAGGGTTAGCCCAGCCATAGATGTAGTTGTGGTTTTTCCGTGAGTACCGGCAACTGCCAGAGTGTATTTAAGTCGAGAAACTTCGGAGAGCATTTCGGCACGTCGTAGGATAGGAACGCCTGTTCGAACTGCTTCGGCTGTTTCTGGGTTATCATTCGGATGAACTGCACTGGAATAAACGACTACCTCAGCTCCGGCGATGTTTTCCGGATTGTGTCCTATCATTATTTT
>JBHADY010000244.1:0-3402 GCA_041855325.1 Ignavibacteriota bacterium | reverse complement strand
GCTCTCGCCCGAGAATGTTCCCTGGCATTAACGTAGACCATAAACACATAATCACAAGTAAAGAAGCGCTTATCCAAAAAAAAGTACCTCAAAAGATGATTATTATGGGTGCTGGCGCTATCGGCGTGGAATTTGCATATTTCTATAATGCTTTCGGTGCAGAAATTACTATTATTGAAATGCAAGACAGATTGCTCCCAATCGAAGATAAAGACGTGTCTTCTGAATTGGCACGCAACTATCGCAAGATTGGCATTAAAACTCTCACAAATACTCGTGTTCTCTCTGCTGACGTAAAAGGCGATACTGTGGAAGTGAAAATCCAAAAGAAAGACGGCTCGGAAGATGTATTAACAGCAGATTTAGCTCTGAATGCTATCGGTATTCAAGCTAATATAGAAGAAATTGGCTTAGATAAAGTAGGCATAGAAACTGAACGCGGCTTTATCAAAGTGAATGAAAATCTGCAGACTAACGTTCCGAACATTTATGCTATCGGTGATGTAGCTGGCGCTCCTTGGCTCGCACATAAAGCATCTGCTGAAGGAGTAGCTGTGGCTGAAATCATCGCCGGACACAAGAAAAACAATGAGATAAACTATAAGCTTATCCCCGGTTGCACATACTGCAACCCACAAGTGGCAAGCGTAGGTATGAGCGAAGAAAAAGCTAAAGAAGCTGGCTACGAACTAAAAGTGGGCAAATTCCCATTCACAGCAAGCGGAAAAGCACACGGCATAGGCGAAGCGAAAGGTTTTGTGAAATTGGTATTCGATGCGAAAAATGATAAACTCCTCGGCGCTCATCTCATTGGACCAGAAGTAACTGAAATGATAGGCGAAATGGTGCTCGCTATCAATATGGAAGCGACTGGACCACAGATATTCAGCGCTATTCACGCTCACCCAACTTTAAGCGAAGCTATTATGGAAGCGGCAGCTGCTGCATACGGCGAAGCTGTGAATATGTAATATGTGAATATCTAATGCAAATTACTCGCAAGATAAAGAAAATCCCACATCTACTTAAGATGTGGGATTTTTTCTTTTTTACTTATTGTTATTACTTAGTCTTTCAGTTCTATCTTCTTAAACTCTTCCTGCCAGTCTATGTTCGGCGCCAAGAAGTACTTCTCTAAGTGAGTGGATAGGGAAGGCACTGGCGCATATAGCTTGTATTTAGGAATGAATGGAAAGTAAGGAGTATATAGCCACAACTTACAATAAGACTTGAACCAATCCATACCTTGCAGGCTTGGCTTAATGTAATCAATAGGATTATACGCGCGCAGCTTTGTGAGGGCGATCCATAAACTTGTATCGAAGTTCCTATAAGCATAAGTGATGAAGACTTTGCGCGTTTTCTTTAACACAGATTTAGTAGTGAGGAAAGTCATACAAGTGCCGTTTTCGGATCGCCATTTTTGTCCTTCGAACTCTACTTCAGTTTTCTTATGCTTGTGTATTTCAGCAATGTAGTAATCCAAGTGGTCATAGGTAGTTAGGAAGTGTGGCTTAGCATCGGACTTCATAAAATCCATCATCTTTTGCATTGCATTCGGCAGATAGAAGTAATCATCTTCAGCGAAGTAAATGTACTCGGAGAAATCCTGATTCTGCAGAATATCCATTTGCTTTCTGAAGGTTTCTCTGTTGCCCACGCCACTCATTTCGACGAATTCAATATTCGTGAAGTACTTATTGAATAGCTCTTTATACTCAGGTGGGCATTTATCAAGTATAGCCCAAAGTTTATAGTCTATTCCTTCCAGTGCGCGCGCAAATGAGGCTATGCACAGCTCGGAGAGCTTATACTTATCGTCCGAGTGAATAGCCGGGCTTTTGGAAATCAGTGGGTATATTCTGTATGCAATTGCTAATTTATGCTTCATTATTTTACCATATCCTTTGCTTCTTTTATGCTCGTAATTGCTGCTTTTATTTGTTTATCATTCTCGAATAGCACTCTGTAATAGCCTTCATCGCCCCACATATAATAAGCAATGAATGCTTTCAGTTGATTTAATATTGTGGCTTTTCTTTCTTTGAACATATCTTTATCGAACATCTTCTTTTCTTCCAAATAGCCAATGAAATTAGATAAAAAGTCATCATCTACTTTATATCTCTTATTGTAATCTTCGGAAGTTTTATACTTGCTGAATTTATCATAATTAAGCGTATACCAATAAAGAGAATAAGCCAAAATATAGCCATTGCTACGAAGTAGCTTGCTTAGCTTATTTGGGGCTTCCGCGTCGATTAACTTATCGGGGAGAATACCGCCGAGAGAGACGAGAGGACGTCCCTTGCGGGAGTGCGTAATCTTTATGTTCTTACTAATACTCTTATATTGTTCCTGTATTTTGCGGGCAGTTTCGGGATCGTTTAGCTCCAGTTCTGGCAAGGATAGTTCCTCATTATTTTCCGACTTATTAACCAAGCGTCCAGATGGAGTATAGTACTTCGCCACGGTTATTCTAAAGGCGGAGCTATCCGTATAAGTCCAAGAACGTTGCACTAAGCCTTTGCCTACGCTGGTCTTTCCAACGACTAAGCCTCTATCCAAATCTTGCAATAAACCAGAGAATATCTCGCTGGCAGAGGCAGTTTGTTCGTTTATCACGGCTACTATCGGCAGCTTGTGATATTTACCATTCTTGGTATTTACATAGACTGAGTCGTATAGCTTGCTCTTGGATTTAATTGATAGAATAGTATCACCCGCCGAGGTGAATTCTTGGCATATATCGATTACTTGTGTTAGTTGCCCGCCGGCATTATCCTTCAAATCTAAGATGAAGGAGGAAAACTTTCCGCTATACTTTGCCATTTCTGCGAGTAGCTCATCGTATGATAGCTTAGAGAAGCGGGCGAGCTTGATATATAGTATATCAGTATCCGGCACAAGGAAGGAAGTATGAATGGAGCTAATCGGGTAATCCTTAACTACGACCATCTGATCTATTACGCGATTATCCAATATGCGTAGTATTTTCAGCCTTACTATATCATTCTCATTGCGTTCCAGAAAATCATACGCCTGGTCTGCTGTCTTGCTGACGAAATTTGAATCATCAATAGCGAGAATCTTATCCCCGCTGAGTATGCCGGCACTTTCGGAGCCGGAACCTCTGCTTACATTCACGACTGTAATAGTATCATTCAGCTTGTATAGCTCCAAGCCTATACCGATTTTATCGCCATCAGCTGCTGCGTTTAGTTCTTTCCAAGTTTTAGCATTGAAGTATCGAGAAAATGGGTCTAAGCTAGTGAGCATAGCATTCATAGCCTTGTCACATATATCGTCTATGTGCAGGGTGTCGTCATAATACTTATTCAGAGTTTGGAGAATGATCTTGAATTTTTGGCTATAGAATTCTATTTTCTCTTCATCGCTGAG
>JBHADY010000243.1:0-15932 GCA_041855325.1 Ignavibacteriota bacterium | reverse complement strand
CTTCCCGAATGCCGGAAAATCCACTCTTATATCTACTATATCCGCTGCTAAGCCAAAGATAGCTGATTATCCATTCACCACTTTAGTTCCTAACCTCGGAATAGTGAAAATGGGCGATAAGCAGACCTTCGTTGTTGCGGATATTCCGGGCTTAATCGAAGGTGCTTCCGAAGGAAAAGGGCTTGGCATTCAGTTCCTTAAGCACATAGAACGTACTAAGGTGCTGGTATTCCTGCTGGATTCCATCAGCGTTACCCTTCCGGAAGATTACAAAACTCTGAAGAATGAGCTGAAGAAGTTTAATCCTGACTTATTAAATAAGGATAGAATTATATGCATCTCTAAAACTGATGCTTGGGACGAGAATTATATCAAAGAGCTGAAGAAAGTGAAGTTCCGCGAGCCGAAAACTCCTGTATTCCTCATTTCATCAGTTATGGGAAGTAACCTCGAAGAGCTGAAAGCTGCAATGTGGGAAATAGTCCAAAAGAACAGAGAGGAAGAAGCCTAAATGGAAGAGCAACTCGAACAAATGGTCGATTCCGTCATTAATCTATTGGGACGCCTCGGCAGACCGCTTACATATAATGAAATAGCCCAATCTTTGCGCATTAAGAAGAATAGCATACAGTTCTCCTTGCTGCACAGTGCGATTACTATGCTTATGCAGCAGGGGTTAGTGCTGAAGTCTGGAAAGAGGAAATATACTCTCTCAGAGGCTACTCCTACTGTGCTTAGCGGTGTTATTAGCATTCGCGATGGCAAGGGAGTAGTGGAAACTAATAATGCTGAAATACCAAAGATAAGCATTAAACAGCAGCACCTAAATACAGCCTTTGATGGTGACACGGTGAATATTAAGCTCATCGCAAGTGATGCACCGAATAGATACCAAGGCGAAGTAACGAATATTGTAAACCGAGTGGAGAGAAAAATTGCCGGAAAGATTGAATCCGACGGCGATTTCTTCTACTTAGTGCCTGATGATAGCCAGTATGATGTTGATTTCCTTGTGCCACGCGGAAAGCTGAATAATGCAAAGGTGGGAGATAAGGTAATTGCTAATTTTCTGCGATGGGAGAATGCTAAGAAAAACCCATACGCAGAAGTAATAGAATTGGTGGGGGCTTGTGGCGATCCGGCTGTTGAGTTCGATGCCATTGTGCGCGAGTTCAATTTGCCGGGAGCCTTCACTGATGTGGTGATGAATCAGACTAAACAAGTCGCCGTTAAGCCGGATAATGCG
Source organism: Ignavibacteriota bacterium (assembly GCA_041855325.1). GTDB lineage: Bacteria > Bacteroidota > Ignavibacteria > Kapaibacteriales > UBA2268 > CALLXS01. The sequence goes on along the minus strand of JBHADY010000243.1, from coordinate 14,686 downwards.
GAAATCGCCCGCAGATTAGACCTGCGCAAAGAAGAGATAATAACCATAGATCCAGCTGATGCCCGCGACTTCGACGATGCGGTATCGCTTAAGCAATTGGACAATGGTAATGTAGAACTTGGGGTGCATATAGCCGATGTATCGCACTATGTGCAAGCAGGGACTCCACTTGATTTAGAGGCTCTGAGACGCGGAAACTCCACTTATTTAGTGGATAGGGTTATTCCTATGCTTCCAGAGGAGCTATCGAATAATATGTGCTCGCTGAACCCGAACCGCGTGCGTTTGGCGTATTCAGTTATTATGGAGCTGGACGCAAACCGCGATGTGGTGGATTATCAAATACGAGAAACTGTGATTAAAAGCGTGCGCCGCTTCTCTTATGAAGAGGTGCAGGATATTATTGACAAGAAAGAGGGAGATTTCCTTGAGCTTATCCTCGGTCTGCACACGCTAACGCAAGAGCTGCGTGCTAAGAGATTCGAAAATGGCGGTATAGACTTCAAGACAAGTGAAGTTCGCTTCGAGTTGGACAAGAACAAAACGCCAATTTCTGCGAATTTAAAGACTTCTATTCCATCTACTCAGTTGATAGAGGAATGTATGCTACTTGCGAATAAGACTGTCGCAGAGCATATAGATAAGATAAGCAAGCTCAATAACTTGCCGAACCCACTGCCTTTCTTGTATCGTATTCACGCAGAACCACTGCCAGAGAAGCTGAATTCATCTCTTGAGATGATTAAGATGATGCAAGTGAAGAGTAATTTCGTAATTAACTCCTCCAAAGATATAAACAATATACTTGCCTCGTTAGAGGGCAAACCAGAGGAAAGCATAGTGAATCAGATACTCGTTCGCTCTATGCCGAAGGCAGAGTATGACGTAAATAACATAGGACACTTTGGGCTGGGATTTAGTGAGTATTCTCACTTTACTTCTCCTATTCGTCGATACCCGGACTTGCTAATACACCGCTTTTTGAAGGAGTATGGCGAAGGCATTCCTGATAAGGCGAGAGTGAAGTTCTTGGAGCATTACATAGCGGGAATTGGCGAGCATTGCACAGAAACTGAACGCATTTCTATGGATGCTGAACGCGCTTCATCTAAGCTGGCGCAAACCATGCTTGCCGAAAGAAATATGGGCGAAGAGTTCAACGGGACTATCACCGGGGTTACTGACTTCGGCATATTCGTTACTATGGACGAAATTTTCGCTGAAGGCTTGGTATATCTTAAGGATATATACGATGACTTTTATATCTTCGATGAAAAGCGTATGCGTATCGTAGGCAAGCGCAAGAAGAAAGTATTCAGCTTCGGAAAGAGAATTCGCGTGAAGATAGTATATACAAATATCGATAAAAGGCGAATAGACCTAATGTATATCACCGATAGAATAGACGAAGAGAAAAAATAATACTACTGAAGAAAGATATGTTTACTGGAATAGTTGAGAGATATGTTTACTGGAATAGTTGAAGAAATAGGCACTATCGTTAGCGTGAGCTCTTTCGGAAATGGAAAGAGAATTAACTTCACAGGAAAGAAAGTATTCTCTGACCTAAAGGTTGATGACTCCATAGCCATTAATGGCGTGTGCCAGACGGTTACGCAGATTAAAGATAATATCGCCACTGTCGAAGCCGTAGAGGAAACCCTTAGGCTCACCACTTTTAATGATATACTGCGGGCGAGTCAGCCGGTGAATCTGGAGCGTGCCGCTCTGCCCACAACGCGGCTTGGCGGGCATTTGGTGCAGGGACACGTAGATGCTATAGGCAGGGTTTCCGGCATACAGAAGAACTTCGCTTCCACTGAGATTAGCATAGCTTTCCCGCGGGAGTTCCGCAAATATATAGTGAAGAAAGGCTCCATCACCTTGGATGGCGTTAGCCTAACTGTTGCGAAGCTCACAGAGGATACTTTCACTATTGCAGTAATTCCGCATACTATTGAAAATACAGTACTTAAGCATTATTCTCTCTCGCAAAAAGTTAACTTAGAGTTTGATATTATCGGCAAATATGTAGAGAATATGCTCGGAATAAAGCCGAATAAAGAAAGCTTTTTAGATGCTTTTATCGATCAGCCGAGATGGTAAAAGCAAAGATAAGTATAAATTAATAATAACAATTCACTATTATATTAATAAAAATCGGATCAATTATGACTCTATTATCCAAACTTAGCGTGTTAGTATTATCTCTATCAATCAGTGGCGTGGCAGTTGCTAAACAGCCAGTGAGAGAAGACAAAGGCGAGATGATAAAATACGAAAACCCATATTGGGAACAAGTAAGAAAAAGTGTAACTGAATTTGACACACCAAAGAAAGAAGAGAAGAAGCAATTTAAGATGGACTTCTCTACTTGGAAATTACCACAATCTTTAGACGAATTTACTAAACATTGGCACACTAAACCAGTTAACCAAGGTTCTACAGGTACTTGCTGGTCATTCTCTACTACTTCTATGCTCGAAAGCGAAGCAAAGAGACTACATAACGTAGAGATTGAACTATCTCAGATGTTTACTGTTTATTGGCAATACGTGGAAAAAGCACGCCGTTTCGTTCGTGAAAAGGGTAATTCTGCATTCGGCGAGGGCGCGCAAGCTAACTCCGTTACTGAAATGTGGAAGCAATATGGTTGCGTGCCAAGAGAAGCATATACTGGGCTTATCAATGGCAGAGAACACCACGGACACCCAAGACTTTTCGCTGAAATGGAAAGCTACCTGCAATCCGTAAAGAGAGACAATAACTGGAACGAAGAAGTGGTATTAAGCACTATTAAGTCTATACTTAACAGCCACATAGGCGAACCACCAACTTCATTCGAATATAAAGGCAAGAAATACACTCCTAAGGAATTTTTGCAGAACTACGTGAAGGTAAATCCAAATGACTACGTGCCTATTCTCAGCTTGATGCAAGAAGGTTTTTGGAAGAAAGTAGAATACCCAGTAACTGACAACTGGTGGCACAGCAAAGAATATAACAACGTGCCAGTGGAAGACTTTATGAAAGCACTAAAAGCTGCAGTGAAAGCTGGCTATACTATGGTTCTTTCTGGTGACGTGAGCGAAAGCGGTCTTAACTCTATGTATGACGCAGCAGTAGTTCCAAGCTATGATATTCCAGCTGAATATATTAATGACCAAGCAAGACAATTCCGCTTCTCTAATGGCACAACAGGCGACGACCACGGCATTCACTTAGTTGGTATCAGAGAAAAAGACGGCGAAGATTGGTATTTAATTAAGGATTCAGGCAGTGGTTCATTCAATGGCAAGTTCAAGGGCTATTATATGTTCCATTCAGACTACGTTAAGCTAAAGATGCTCGGTTTCTTCATTCACAAAGACGCTGTGAAGGACATCTTAAGCAAGATTAAATAATGATACTTGAATAAAATAAAAAGGCGAGCATTAGTTCGCCTTTTGTGTTTTATTATACTGAAATTACATCAACTCCGCCACTATTTCCGCAATATCCTTTGTCTTTGTGTCGCTGGAGAGACTCTTTAAGCCATCATCTATCATTATGGTGCAGAATGGGCAATTCGTAGCGATGGCATCGCAACCAGTTTCTACTAACTCCTTAGTACGCAACAGGTTAATAGTGCTATCGCCCTTGTTTTCCAAGAAGGCACCGCCACCACCAGCTCCGCAACACGTGCTATCGCACATAGTATGGCTTGGCTCGACTAAACCAGATACAGATGCGTTAAGTATCTCTCGCGGAGCAGAATATATATCATTATAGCGTCCTAAGTAGCAAGAATCGTGATAAGTATATTTCTGCAAGTCCTTATGATTTAAATGAATTAGCTTATTCTCTATAAGTTCATTAATAAACTCTGTGTGGTGAATTACATCTAACTTATAGCCGAAGGCTGCATATTCATTCTTGAATGTATTAAAGCAGTGCGGACAGAAAGTAAGCACACGCTTTACTCCGAACTGCTTAAAAGTCTCTATGTTTTGAGTAATTAGCATAGAAGCGAGGTATTCGTTGCCGGCACGACGAGCGATATCCCCATTGCACTGCTCCAAGTTGCCGAGAATAGCATATTTGATATTGGCGCTGTTTAATATCTTAATCATAGCGCGAGCGGTGCGCATAGCCTTTGCGTCGAATGCCCCAGCACAGCCAATCCAAAAGAGTATATCGAAGTCGGGTGTGTCCTCCACAGTTTTTACTTCAAGTCCATTAGTCCATGCGAGTCTATCACCATTGACAGCCCAGGGAGAGCCTGTGGACTCAAGGTTCTCGAATACAGTCTGCAGGTTAGCAGGGAAGTCCGCTTCCATCATCACCCTGTGGCGACGCAATTCCACGATAGGCGGTATATGCTCGTTATTTACGGGACATTCATTCATACAGGCGGAGCAAGTGGTGCATTGCCACAGTGCCTCGTCCGAGATATTAGATATCTTTAACTTTGCTTCTTTTGGATTTTCCGCCTCGCACGCCTCTCTTACTTGTATCCACAACTGACGCGGACTAAGCGCCATTCCGCATCTGTTTACTGGGCAGACTTCGTCGCACCTGCCACAATGAGTACAGGAGAAAGAATCCAGTAAGTGCTTCCAAGATAAGTCGCTTATGCTGTCTGCGCCATACTTTTCTATAGTTTCATCTTCGAAGTTAATCTTGCTTAGTGCTTTTTGCGAATCATCAGAAAAATAGACATTCGGAATAGCTGTATATACGTGCAAATGCTTAGAATAAGGCAAGTAATTCATAAAAGCGAAGATAGCAAGTATATGCAGCCACCAAGAAAACTCAAATGCAAAGGTTGGGCTATCGCTTAGAATAGGCGAGAGCAGATACTGCAGAAAATGTGCAGAGTATTCACAACTAAAGAGTATCTCTCTGCTGGCTATATGCACAGAAAGGGAGGAAACTATAGTTAGAATGGAGATGAGAACCACGACTGCATCGCGACTTTCCTTCTTGCTGAGCTGCAGGCGTTTCTCTTTAAAGAGGAATCTGCGAGATAGAGCGGTGATCACAGCCATAGAAATAAGGACTATGAACGCATCTGTGGAGAAGGAGAGGGCATAGTTCGCTGCGCCCAGCACATCCCAAGAGAAGCGAGGGTAAAAGCCCTGAATTATGGACTCCATAGCAGAGAATAGCAGAACCAAAAAGCCCCAAAATATGAAAGCGTGGATGACTCCGGCTTCCTCTCGTTTTAGTATTTTCTTTTGGAATATAGCAATGGATATAGTCTTAGCTATGCGTTGCAGTGGTTTATCGAATCTATCTTCATCTTTGCCTAAGCGTATGATTTTATATAGCCTTATAAGGCTTCGCGTAAGCAATGAGAAAGCTATAATTACAACAACTAAAAATATAAATGCCCTAAAAAAAGAGAAATCGAGTAAATCCATTGTATGTCCCAAATATCAAAAATAGGTATGCAAAAATACGCATTTTATAGCATTTTATGTAAATAAAAAGAGGCTACTCGCAAAGTATATAGTCGCAAGTAGCCTCGATTTATGTATAATATAGTTATTGCATTACATAGTTATTTGCCGGAAATGCTTACATTGTTAATCTTCAAACTTGGAGAGTTAACAGATGACAGCATAGCAAGGTCGTTTCCTATCATATCTATGTTTTTAATCATATCGCCTATATTGCCGGTGAATGTGATTTCATCGACTGGATAGGTGAACTTTCCGTTTTCTATCCAAATACCGAAAGCCCCTTTGGAGATGTCTCCGCTGGTCGGCACTGTGCCTTGTCCGATAGTCTTAGTAATGTATAAACCTTTATCTATAGTCTTTACTATCTCATCGAGTGAGTGAGTGCCAGGCTGAACGTAGCAGTTGCATACTCCGCCTGCGTGCCCAGTGGAGGCCATTCCCAATTTCTTAGCAGAGTAAGTATCGAGCAAGTAGCTCTTCAGCACGCCATTTTCTACGATAGAAGTCTTCTTTGTAGCGATGCCTTCGCTATCCCAAGGGCGAGTGCCCACCAAATGTGGAAGCAGAGGATCATCAATTATGCTTAGCTTAGAGTTAGCGATTTGTGTATTTAGCTTATCCACAAGGAAGGACTGCTTCATATATATAGCATTGCCACGCAGACAAGATAAGAGGAAGCCAATTAAGCTGCCTGCCACTTGTGGGTCGAATACCACAGGCACCACCTGAGAGTTAATCTTCTTAGCACCTACTAATCTAACCACTCTATCAATAGCTTTATTTGCTAAGTCCTTAGGTGATTTAATATTTACTTTTCGGCGAGCGGCTTCATACCAGCCGTCTTCTTGGAACTTATCTCTATCACCAGACTGCAGGGTTATACCACCAGAGAAGTAAGTGCCTACATACTCCCCGGAGAAGCCATTAGAGTTTGCCATAGTGCGAGTAGCCACGGAAGTGGAGCAAGTAGCCCCGCCAGATGCTTTAATGCGTTTGTCCTTCAGGGCGATAGCTTCAATCTGCTTTGCATACGCTATTTTGTCCGCAGTTGGCATATTTTCTATGTCTTTGCAGTATAGGTCTAATTTGTCTAAATTTGGTTTATTGCCGAAGGAAGTAGGCAAGCCGGCAAATTCATCAGCGCTAGAGTATTTCGCTCTCTCAATTGCTGCGAGGATAGCCTCTTCCATAGTGCCTTCGTTAAGAACGCTGAGAGTGGCATTAGATGATTTCTTATCCACCCACACTTTGATGTCTGCAGAGACAGTATTCGCTTGGTCGAGCTGTTCTATATTGCCTTCGCGGCATTCGCAATTGAAGTCTTTGCCGTCGTAGATGTATATTTGTACTTCTGAAGCGCCCTTATCTTTAGCGAACTTACAGTACTTTTCGGCTAACTTTAGATATCCTTTTTTTTCCATATCTTACACGCCTCCCACAGTCATTTTTTTGATTCTTAAGGTAGGAGTGCCGGCAGTAACTGGCACGGATTGCCCGCATTTACCGCAAGTACCGAGGAATATACCAGTATCGTTTGCCACCATATCCACATTTTTAAGAATATCGATATTAGAGCCAATGAGAGTAGCATTGCGTAGCGGTTTGGTTATCTTTCCATCTTCTATTAAATAGCCCAAATTAACGGAGAAAGTGAATTTACCAGTGTTATCCACCATACCGCCTTGATAGGTCTTAGCATAGAATCCGCGTTTCACGGATTTAATCACCTCTTCGGGTGTGCTTTCGCCTTTTGCGAGCATAGTGTTGTTCATTCTTGGGATTGGAATATTGCGGTAAGATTCGCGTCTGCCATGTCCGTTTGGCTTAGTTTTCATTATATTAGATGCGAGTCTATCGTTCAGATAGCCCACTAATCTGCCTTTTTCTATCAGTTGAACGTTTTCGCATTGCACGCCTTCGTCGTCTATGTTTAGCGAACCGCGATAGTTCGGTATAGTCGCATCATCATATATGCTGATGAGTTCGCTTGCGACTTTTTCGCCCATACGACCAGACATAACTGATTGTTTCTTCCAGTTTGCGTCAGCTTCGAGTGGATGCCCAACGGCTTCGTGTATCATCACGCCGGACTGATGTTTGCTAAGTACTACAGTATACTCACCTGATGGGGCGAAGTCAGCTTCTAAGAGTTCGAGGGCTTCTTTCGCTGCACGCTGGCCTATGGATTCTGGAGTTTCGCCATTATGATAGAAGTCGCAATTGGTGCGTCCGCCGTTATTTGCGGAGCCAGTGCCACGCACGCCATTCTTTTCGGCAGTAGCTTGAGTAATCAATCTCACTTGCGGGCGAACATCTGTAATGAGCAAGCCCATACTATTAGCTATGGTAACAGTTTGCACAGAATCCATAAGCGTAGTATTGACTTTTACTATTTTATTATCGTATTTCTTTGCTGCATCGTATGACTGACGGATTAGTTCAATCTTAGTAGTTAAGTCTTGACCAGTCATTAAGTTATTGAGTAAGTAATAGCTGCCAGCTACTTTATTTTTCTCGAGGTTAGCGGCAGTTACTTTGGCGCTGCCGGTTGCGATTTCCGCAGCTGCGAGTGCTGCTTCCTTGATTTTAGCAAAGTTAATATCATTAGTGTAAGCGTATCCCTGCTGTGTGCCTTTGATAACGCGCACACCCACACCTCTATCTATGTTTTGAGATGAGGATTTAATAATATCCTCGGACATAGAGATATTATTGCTTTCTGTGTGTTCGAAGTATAATTCGGAGAACTCCCCGCCTTTGGAGAGAGCGATATTCAGCAGTTGCTGCATTTCGTCAGTTGATAGCCCGAAAGTATCAATTGTATCTTTGGGTAGTGCTTTTGCTGGGGTTTCTCTGGCTATTATGTTGTTTTTCAATAAGCTAGAACCCATAGCAACGCCAAAGCCTATTCCGCAAGTTTTTACGAAATCTCTGCGTTTGTTGTTAGACATAGTGTTCCTTAGTGTTTATGTTAACTTACTTACAAATTGGCAAAATAAGGAAAAAAGGGGAAATTACCAAAATTTAAGTTAAATTTTATTATTCAACAACTTATCTTTGGTATTAGCAGATATATTAAGCAATATACCAATCGCAGCGGAGTAAATAATAATAGCCGTACCGCCGTAGCTAATAAACGGCATTGGAACGCCGGTGTTTGGCAAAATACCGCAGCTTACGCCAGCATTGATTGCTGCATAGAAAGTGAAGGTCATTACTATGCCAGCGGAGAGGAAATAGGCGAATTCATCGGGTGCATTACGCACTATCCTAAGTCCGCGAACAAGTATGACAAGGAAAGCTAAAAGTATGATGGACACACCAATAAAGCCATATTCTTCGCCTATGATGGGAAGGATGAAGTCCCCGAAGGACTCCGGCAGGAAGAGATTGCTCTGGCGGCTTTGTCCCGCACCGAGACCACTTAATCCGCCGTTTCCGTAAGCTAAGATGGCTTGCCGAGTTTGGAAGGTGTATCTTTCTACGTTAACTGCATCTTCGCTCGTGCCGAAGAATGAAACGAAACGCTGCACGCGATACGAAGCCGAGAAAGCGAATACAGCAGCAATTATGCTGGAAACCCCCGCCGTTGCGAGCAGGTGATTCAGATTCGTATTCCCGATAAATAACATAAAAAGAGCCAAGATGTATGTAATGAAAGCATTCGAGAAGTTCGGCTGAATAGCGATTAGCCCGCAGATGAGACCGCTCCAAATAAGCATAGGGAGCATTCCATATTTGAAGTTCTTGATTACCTCTTGGCGTTCAGTCAGTAGGGATGATAAGTGCATAATTAGTGCAAATTTAGCTAATTCCGAAGGCTGGAAAGTGAATATACCCAAATCCAGCCACCTATAGACATTGTTAATGGGGACAGAGATGACGAAGATGAGTAGCAGTAGCAAGACTGCAAGGGATATTACAAACTTCGATATGCGTTGCCAAAAGTGATAATCTATGCGAGAGAAGACTATCATCGTAGCAATGCCGAAGACAACCTTTGCACCGTGATTAAATAAGTAAGAATAAAATTCACCTGTTTTAATAAATGACTTTTGGGCGCTGGCACTGAAGACGAATACCAAACTGAAGAGTATTAGTCCAAGCACAGTTACGAAGATTACCCAGTCGATTTTTCCTGCCGGTTTCTGAAAAGCTTTCAAGGGAATATCCGAAAATATATGATATTGTTCTTTATGCTAAACTACAAAAATACAAAAAAAGTGAAAATTTATGCTAATATATAACAAAAAATAATTATATTGCGTATTAAAGAATTATGCACAATGCGTATTTTTTATTTTTTATGAAATTCTGATAGTTGATTAAAATAGATGGAAAAGAAACCAAAAATTCTGATAGTAGATGATACTCCGCTGATGGCGAAGATAACTCAAAAGACCGTGGAGTCTTTCGGTTACGAGACTGAAATAAGAGAAAATAGTACTCGCGCGATTTCATTCGTTGGAAATAATGATGTCGACGTGATTCTTATGGATATCGAACTAAATAACAGCACTTATGATGGCATTTCTACTTGCAAAGTGATTAAATCGAAATACCACATTCCGATTATCTTTATTACCGGACACGAAAGTGCTAAAATATTCCAAGATTTAACCTGCGGCTTCGATGTGCTGATTAAGCCATACGATGAGAAAATGCTGAAAATGCACATTGATATAGCCCTAATGAACGCTAAAATAGAAAAGCACTATCGCGATGCCGAAATGTGGCTTGACGTGTTTTTAGCAAAGAATAAAACTCCTGTTTTCTTGACGAATTTAGATTGCCTGCTCTTCAGAGCTAATGATGCAGCGACTATGGAGTATAACCTTACTTGCTCTGCTTCGAATGTGAAAAGCATATTTAGCTTATTCTCATTCTATGATGCGCAAAATAACTTAATTACGGAAATGGAAAAGCTGATTGAACTATCTGCTTATGAACAAAAGATTTTCTTAGAGTACGAAGGCAAAAGAAATGAAGTAAAACTGAAAATAGAAAAAACAGTGAAAAACGCAAAGCTCGGTGGCTATGAAGTAGAAATCGAAAAAGTCGAAGAAATACATATAGACCTATAGATGATAGAAAAACAAGCAGTAACTGTTTCGCAGCTAACAAGTGCTATATCCGCTTTGATAGACGGGGGATTGGGGACTCAGTCCGTTGTGGGGGAAATTTCAAACTTCGTGCAGCATTCCTCTGGGCATAGATATTTCTCGCTGAAAGACCAAAACGCTCAGATTTCCGCCGTGATGTGGAGATCTCGCAACCTAACATTCATACCGAAAGACGGAATGAAAGTGCGCGTTACCGGCAGGGTAACCGTGTATCCACAACGCGGACAGTACCAAATAGACTGTAATACTATGCACCCTCTGGGGCAAGGCGACCTATATGCCGCCTTCGAGCAGCTGAAGCAAGATTTAGAAGCTAAGGGGTACTTCGCAATAGAGCATAAAAAGCCTATCCCACGCGTTTCGCTGAATATAGGCGTTATTACCTCGCCAACTGGTGCTGCAGTGCAAGATATAAAGACAACTATAGCTCGCAGAATGCCTATTGCTACGGTGCATCTTCGCAAAACTATAGTCCAAGGCGACGAAGCAGCTCCCGATATAGCTAAGGCCATCAGCGAGATGGATGCTCTCGGATTAGACGTTATCATCTGCGGACGCGGTGGCGGTTCTATAGAAGACCTATGGGCTTTCAATACCGAAATAGTAGCAAATGCAATATATAACTGCAAAACTCCTATTATTTCCGCTGTGGGACACGAAACTGACTTCACTATAGCGGACTTCGTGGCAGACCAAAGAGCAGCCACTCCCACAGCCGCTGCAGAGCTTGCAACGCCTATTCAAAGAGTGGATATTCTGAACTTTGTAGATGAAGGCATTGCCTCGCTGAAAGATATAATCAGCGGAAATATAGAATCGCATAAAGTAAATATAGATAATCTCTCTAAGTCTTATGCAATTAGAAGGATTACTGATAACGTAAATAACAAAAAACAATACACAGACGAAAATATAGTCCTCCTAAAAAAGACTATAGACAAAAGAATAGACAAAATTAAAGCAGAGACTAACCATTTGCAGGAAATGCTCAGGACGCTGAATCCTATGAACCCGCTAAATAAAGGCTTTGCTCTAATCAAAAGCAATGGAAAGATAATCGGAAACGATACTTCCCTCGAGTCGCTCGAGCAGGTGCAAATACAAAGAGCTAACGAATCTGCCGACGCAACTATAACCAAGGTCTACAAATAGTAGGCTGCAACTTAACTAAGTTTATTAAATAAGGTTTTTTATTCACTAACATTAAGGATATAATAAATGGATGTAGAATTACTAGCGCGAATACAGTTCGCAGTAACTGCTGGATTCCATTTCCTATACCCACCAATCAGCATTGGATTGGGAATGGTGCTTGTCTTTATTAAATTTATGCACCTAAAAACTAAAGACGACAAATGGGATATTTTAGCAAAATTCTGGACTAAGATATTCGCTCTTACTTTCGGCGTGGGCGTTGTTACTGGTATCGTTCTCGAATTCGAATTCGGAACGAACTGGTCTCAGTACTCCCGCGTGGTGGGCGATATCTTTGGTAGTCCGTTGGCAATGGAGGCACTTTTTGCCTTCTTCTTAGAATCCGTATTCCTCGGAATACTGCTCTTCGGCTGGAACAAAGTTTCCCCTAAGATGCACTTCATCTCCGCTATCTTCGTAACCCTCGGTGCTACGCTTAGTGCGTTCTTCATCATTGTTGCGAACTCTTGGATGCACACTCCAGCAGGTTATAGACTTGTAACTGAAATGAAGGACGGAGTGGAAGTCCTCGTGCGTGCGGAAATTACAGATTTCTGGGCTATGGTGTTTAACCCATCTACTATTGAACGCTATACTCACGTTATCGGTGCAGCTTGGATTACAGGTGCTTTCTTCGCTTTAGGTATCGCGGCATATTACATAATCAAGAACGTACACGTTGATTATGCTAAAATGACATTCAAAGTAGCTCTTCCTTTCGCTCTGGTTGGTGTATTCTTCCAACTTGGAACAGGACACGGAAGCGCTATGGGCGTATATAAGAATCAACCTGTTAAGCTGGCTGCTTTCGAAGGACACTACAAAACAGGTCCTGGCGACTTATACCTCTTCGGTTGGGTAGATGAAGAAAACAAAGAAGTAAAAGGCGTTGCGGTTCCTGGACTTCTCTCGCTTCTTGTTGACTTCAATACTCAAACTCCAATCCAAGGTTTAGATGATACTCCGAAGGAACCGCAACCACCTGTGCAAATCACTTTCCAAACATATCACATTATGATTACTCTTGGAATGATGTTCATCGGGCTTATCGTATTGGCTTACTTCTTTAAGTTCAAGAAGACTTTATTCGAGCAAAAATGGCTTATGTACTTATTCGTGATTGGTATTTTCTTGCCACACGTTTCGAGCTTAGCTGGCTGGATAGCTACAGAAGTGGGTCGCCAACCTTGGGCAGTGCAGGGAATTCTCCTTACTAAAGATGCAATCTCTAAGGTGGTTACTGCAGACCAAGTTATGTTCTCTCTGATTATGTTCACACTGGTTTATATTATACTACTTATTCTATTCGTATATCTATTAGTTAAGAAAATTAAAGCGGGACCAGAAGCGGTGGCTAATCCATCTGCTCATACTCCTGCACAAGTCTAAGGAGGGAATATGGACTACAATTTAATATGGTTTATTCTGATTGCAGTTTTATTCGTGGGATATATCATCCTTGATGGATTCGACCTCGGAGTAGGTATGCATATGATGTCTGCAAAAACTGATAGAGAACGCAGAATCGTTATGAACTCGATTGGTCCAGTTTGGGACGGAAACGAAGTATGGTTAATAACAGCTGGTGGTGCTACTTTCGCAGCATTCCCACACGTATATGCTACTATTTTCTCTGGTTATTACACTGCCTTTATGCTATTCCTTTTGGTGCTTATTATCCGTGGCGTGTCTATGGAATTCCGCTCTAAAGTGGAAAGCAATAGCTGGAGAAAAGCTTGGGATGTATTATTTATGGTTTCTAGCTTTTTAATAGCACTGCTTCTTGGCGTAGCTTTCGCAAACGTAGCTGCTGGTCTTCCTCTCGATGCAGAAATGGAATACCACGGCGGTCTTATCCCTCTGCTTAATCCTTATGCTTTGGTATTTGCGATTATGGGTGTGCTTGGCTTGCGCCTACACGGTAACCTTTGGTTGCTCGTTAAAACTGAAGACGAACTTCAAGCTAACGTAAGAAAGCAAACTATGCCGGATTACTATTTATTCTTAGTTGCTTTCGCAGGTTTATTAGCTTATACTTTCGCTACTCAGTCGCACTTATTCACTAATTATAAGAACTACCCTGTGCTATGGGCTATACCAGCGATTACTATTTTATTAACTACTATTTTGCCAGTTTATTTAAAGAAACATGCTGACAAAGCTGCTTTCACGATTTTCTCCAGCGTGATTGCATTCACATTGTTAATTTTCATCGCAGGTATGTTCCCGAACTTCGTGGTTTCTAACCCGAACCCAGAACTATCGCTAAATGCTTATAACTCAGCATCTTCTGAAGGTACTTTAAGCACTATGTTTATCATTGCTTGTATTGGCGTACCATTGGTATTGGCATATCAAGTGATTATTTACAGAATATTCAGAGGCAAAGTAAAATTAGAAGATTCCAGCTATTAATAGCTAATTAATCTACTTACACAGTCCGAGTGAATAGGTGTGGCTCATCTCATCCTCGGACTTTTTATTTATGCTCACGCAAAAAATGCATTTTGTGGAAAAAATAAATTTGCATATTTGCCTAAAAAACTGTAATTTTGTATTCTATTTTGTGCTTTGACAGAGAATTTACGATATAATTGGGCTCATAGCTCAGTTGGTAGAGCGCTTGAATGGCATTCAAGAGGTCAGGAGTTCGATTCTCCTTGAGTCCACTCTCGTAGCGTTTACTATAAGATAGTTTAATGGAATCGTAGCTCAGTTTGGTTAGAGCGCCTGCCTGTCACGCAGGAGGTCGCGAGTTCGAGTCTCGTCGGTTCCGCTTCCATATCGTATAATTCCTTGAAATTATAAGATAATACTATCACTGCAGATAGTTAGAAAATCTTAGGAATCGTAGCTCAGTTTGGTTAGAGCGCCTGCCTGTCACGCAGGAGGTCGCGAGTTCGAGTCTCGTCGGTTCCGCTT
>JBHADY010000242.1:0-7316 GCA_041855325.1 Ignavibacteriota bacterium | reverse complement strand
TTATTGATTTGCTCTTCTCGAAGTATTCGCCTATAGAAATCATCGCGATTAACACCACCGCACTGATGATGAAGAATACTTTAGGATAGGCGTAGCTCGGGAAGTTAAAGAAGTTATCAAATCGCAAGTAAGTCGATAGCAGCAGGAAGGCATTAACGCCGAGAATATCCACCAAGATGAAGAACAAATCTACTTTATACCTCTGAAGTATGGAGATTAACTGACGCAGCTTTATGCCCATCTTCAGGAATAGGAGGAAGAAAGTGGAGTTCGTGGAGTTCTTCTTCGCAAAAATCTCCATAGCTTCATAGAAGTGCTTAATGTCGTTTATTGAGCTGCGACGCGTGCTTTCGCCCTTATAGTGTATTATAGAAGTGGTATGCACGTATGCAGTTTTATAACCCATTTTATTGGCGCGGAAGCATAAATCTAAATCCTCGCCATACATAAAGAAGTCTTCCAAGAAGCCGTCTAACTTGCGGATTACGTCGCCTCGCGAGAACATAAATGCCCCGATAATGGCATCTATGTAATAGGTCTCGTTTTCTTTCCTAAAAGTCTGATTATACTGAGCAAATAGCTTTGACTTAGGGAAAATAGACTGCAGACCAAACAGCTTGCAGAAAGCAGCCCAAGGAGTAGGGAAGCCACGTCGACACGGCAATTGAAAAGTGCCATCTGCATTCAGCACCTTGCAACCGGAAATGCCCACCTCTGGGTGAGCTTCCATATAGTCATACATCACACGAAGAGTATCCTCTTGTATGATAGTATCTGGGTTTAAGATGAGGAAGTATTTTCCGCGAGCCTGCTTAAAGGCGAGGTTATTTGCGCGCCCGAAGCCTATATTTTCGTCAAGTTTAATGAATTTAACTTCGGGGAATAGTGGTTCTAAGTAGTCTATTGAGTTATCGCTTGAGTTATTATCGACTACTATGGTTTCTACATTGAAGCCATCCGTAGCTTTACGTATAGACAAAAGGCATTGATACAGAAATTCCTTAACATTATAATTTACTATTACTATGGAAATGTCTACTTTGTCTTCCAACTTACTACGATGCTAAAATTAAGAAATTAGCGGGCTAATCCAATGTTAATTGTCTTAACCCGCGTTATTTATAAAGAAGAGATGTATATTTTCTAAGCTTAAGATATTGGTATTATCTTAAGGTAATAATTATCTTATCCGAAGATATCTTATCCGAAGATATTAATGATGCCTTCGCCACCATCGATTTGGATTGTTTGACCAGTCATCCAATATAAATCTTCACTCATAAATGTAGCTAATGCTTTAGCTATATCTTCTACGTGAGTGTTTTCGTTGAATGGGTTAAGGTGTTTTGCAGTTTCGAGCATAGGAGCGATTCCAGGAATCTTGCGAGCTGCAGGAGTATCAGTAACGCCAGCGAGGAGAGCATTAGCAGTAACGCCGTAAGGAGCGAGTTCAACGGCGATTTGTCTAATGTATGATTCGAGGGCAGCTTTAGCAGCTGAAACAGCGCCATAGTGCTTCCAAACTCTTGTAGAACCGATAGAAGTCATAGCATAGATTCTAGCATTCTTCTTCAGAAGGTCAGCTAGGAATAGGTCTTGAGTCCAGTATACCAAGCTGTTTGCCATAACGTCCATAGTCATTTCAATTTGCTTACGAGTGATCATCTTTTCTGGTTCTTCGCTATTAAAGAAGTAAGTCATAGAACCGAAAGCGAGAGAGTGCAATAATACTTTAATAACTCCGCCTTTAGTAGCTAAGTCTTCTTTAATAGTAGCGATAGTGTCTTTTCTCTTAGTGTCGTCAGCCGCATTGATATTGAAGAACTTCACGTCAACGCCAGTTGCTTCTAATGATTGTCTAATTTCATCAGCTCTTACTTTACCAGCGCCCATATCCATATGAACGCCATAAATATTAATTCCGCGATTAGCTAA
Source organism: Ignavibacteriota bacterium (assembly GCA_041855325.1). GTDB lineage: Bacteria > Bacteroidota > Ignavibacteria > Kapaibacteriales > UBA2268 > CALLXS01. Next base: position 5,381 of record JBHADY010000242.1, on the reverse strand, counting down.
TTCGCGAGCTACCGCTTCACCAAATCCACTTGAAACGCCGAGAATCAGGGCGTATTGATTAGTCTTAGTCATTATTATCTTTCTATTTTAGTTATATTACTTTTCAAATCTACAATTAAGCAAACACAAATATACGAAAAACGCACTATATAAACAAAAGAATTGAATGATGAGGAAAATTATTCACTACTATGCTATTTTTTCTTAGTGTATATTAATTATTATCTTACTTTTTCTTAATTTTGCGTTTTTTTTAAAAGAGGAAAATGCTACCTAATAAATGCAAAATAGACTACGTTGACCTAACAACTGCCTTTAAGTTAGAGCAACTTCATAATATAAATGCTGGATTTAATGCCATCGGCGTAAGTACTGATACTCGCGATATCGAAGCGGGGAATATCTTCGTGGCGCTTAAGGGCGAGAACCAAGACGGACACTCCCGCGTGCTTGAAGCCTTCGAGAAAGGTGCGAGAGCTGCCATCGTTAGCAAGGCTTGGTACGAAGAGAATAAAGCTAAATTAAGCGATACTTCCTTGATCCTCGTTGATGATACTCTCTCGGCTCTGCAAGTGCTGGCTAATCTACATAGATCGAGATTTAATATTCCAATTATCGCAATTGCCGGCTCGAACGGAAAGACCACAACGAAAGAGATTACCGCTCATATTCTCGCTGAAAAATACAATGTTCTGAAGACTTACCAAAACTTCAATAATCAGCTTGGTCTGGCGCTACTGATGCTTCAGCTAAACGAAGAACATCAAGTCGCTGTCCTCGAAGTGGGAACAAACGAGCCAGGCGAGATTTATCATCTTTCAAAAATACTTAATCCAAGCTCTGGACTTATAACTAACATAGGCAAAGAGCATTTGGAAAAACTTATAGATCTTGATGGTGTGGAGTTAGAGGAAACTGCACTTTTCGCATATCTAAATAGAAACGATGGCTTAGCCTTTGTGAATATAGATGATGAAAGGCTTTCGCGCTATACTCTAATACTTGATGCTTCATTTAAGTTCGGTGCGAACCCTCAGTGCGATTTATCATACGAGCTGAAAATGGCTTCGGATTTATCAACCACACTGACTCTCAAGCACAGCGACACTACAGCTACTACAAACTTAAAGATTAAAGGATATACCAATGCCCTGAATGCAGTTGCTGCTGCAGCTATAGCGCTTAATCATGGCTTTACTTTAGATGAAATTGCCGCTTCTCTCGCTAAGTTTAAAAACACGGGCAGCTTCGACCACTCTTATGGCAGGATGGCTGTTGAAGAGCGAGAGGGAATGATGATAATTAATGATTGCTATAATGCAAACCCGGATTCTATGCTTGCTGCTTTTGCGAATATAGAGCATATCTCTGCTGATGGCGCCCTGAAAATCGCTACTCTCGGCGATATGAAAGAAATGGGCGATGCAGCTAAAGAGGAGCATATTAATGTCTTAAGTAAAGCAACTCAAGTGTTTGATATTATATATACTTACGGTTCGGACTTCGCACAAGCAGGCGAGGCTATCAAATCCGATAAGGTGAAGCATTTTGCTACTCACGCAGAAATAAATGCGGAAATCTCTAAACTAAAAGAAAATAAACTCATCATCCTTGTGAAAGGCTCAAGATCGATGAGAATGGAAACAATAATCGAAAACATATAATTAAAATATACGATGCTACAGTTATTAGCTAATTGGTTAGATACATTGGGAGAGTTCCCGGGACTGGGACTATTTCAATTCATTACATTCAGAGCAGCAGCTTCTGCTATCACAGCTCTGATACTCAGTTTTATCATTGGTCCTAAGGTTATTAGAAAGCTCAAAAGTATGCAAATAGGTGAGCAAGAGAAAAAGGAACTCACCGGATTGGGTTTGCACGCGGATAAATCCGGCACTCCGTCTATGGGTGGGATTATCGTGATTTTCTCTTTCCTTATCCCAACTCTACTTTGGGCTGATATCACTAATATTTATGTAATTCTGATTACAACTGTAACGATAATGCTCGGAATAGTTGGTTTCATCGATGATTATCTGAAAATCATCAAAAAGAAGCGCAAAGGGCTCGTCGGAAAGTATAAAGTTTTCGGACAAATTATTGCAGGACTACTCCTCGGCGGGACTATTTACTTCATGCCAGAGCTATTCTCGAATAACTTCGAGCAAATCAATACACTTACGACTATTCCATTTTCTAAAAACTTCAACTTTGACTTCGATTTTCTATATATACCTATGGTGATTTTAGTCTTAGTTGCAACCAGTAACGCAGTAAATCTGACTGACGGACTTGATGGATTAGCCATAGGTACTTCCGGAATCGTTGTATTCGCACTTGCATTCATTGCTTACTTTACTGGAAACTCTATATTCGCTAACTACTTGAATATAATATACTTGCCCGGCTCCGGAGAGCTTACAGTATTTGCTGCAGGAATGCTCGGCGCGGCTCTCGGCTTCCTTTGGTATAATGCCTATCCGGCGCAAGTGTTTATGGGCGATACTGGCTCGCTCGCTTTGGGTGCGGCAATTGGTGGCTTGTGTATTCTCATTAAGAAGGAGTTTCTCCTCATCATTCTTGGAGGTATTTTCTTCGTAGAAACGTTATCTGTAATTATGCAAAAGCTTTACTTTAAGTACACTAAGAGAAAATACGGCGAAGGAAGACGTTTATTCAGAGTGGCGCCTATTCATCATCACTTCGAGAAGAAAGGGCTGCACGAATCGAAGATAGTTACCCGTTTTTATATAGTTGGGATTATTTTAGCCATACTAACTATGGCATCATTTAAGGTAAGATAATATGGCTACGATACAAGTTTTCGGCACGAAGAAGTGCCACGACACCCAGAAGGCGCTTCGTTTCTTTAAGGAGCGGAGCGTGCAGATTCAGTTCATTAACCTTGAGGAGAAGGCGGTATCGAAGGGCGAGCTGGAGAGCATTTCGCGTAATGTTCCGCTTTCAGAGTTAATTGATCCGAACTCCAAGGAGTACAAAAAGCGTCAGCTTCAGTATATGGATTTCGATTTAGAGAAGGAGCTTTTGGAGCATCCTCTTCTATTAAAGACGCCGATAGTCCGCAACGGACGCAAGGCAGCCGTCGGTGTGAATATGGACATCTGGAAGCAGTGGCTTGAAGAGAATAAATAGCACAAAGGCAGAACCGAAGTTCTGCCTTTGTGTTTTTAGTGGGGTTATTTGCAAAGATAGTCACCCTTGCTTGGGATGTCATTTAGCTGTAATCCATCTTCGTAGTATTTAACTTTCCAATTCTTTATGCGAGCTATATCCGAAGTAGCATTTTCAACATTCGATCGAAATGTGTCTTTGGGAGTGTTTAACATAGCTAATATACCATTAATATCTTCAGGGCATCTCGGCAAAGAACAATATAATTGATTGACCCGATCTGGGGTAAAAGCATTGTTATAACAGTTAAGATACTTCAGTTCGTGATTATTACTGAAGTCTAATAATTCAATTTTGTTATTATGACACACTAAAAACTCTAAACCAGGGCAATCACTTAGGTCTATATGTCGAAGATTGTTATGAGAGCAGTCTATATACGAAAGAGCGCCATTGTTCTTGAGCTGTAGAGTGAATATTTGATTTTTACTACAATCAATATTCTTAATAAAAGGATTTTTGGTTAGAACTAATCTATGCAGCTTATTGTTACTACAGTCCATATTAGATAATAGCATCTGAGTGCTTAAGTCCAACTCTTCTATATGGTTATAAGCGAAGTAAAGCTCTTTTATCAGCATATTATGCGTTAAGTCAAGAGATTGCAGTGCATTATTGCTACAGTTAAGATAGCTAAGCTGCAGATTCTTCGTAACATCTAAGGTATACAATGGGTTATTATAGCAGATTAATATATCTAAAAACATATTATTGCTAAGATCAAGGCTACCCAGGTTGTTATTATTACATCTTAACTTTGCTAGATTTTCATTTTTACTAAGATCTAAGGATGAAATACTATTCCATTGACAGAACAAGAAGATTAAATCTTTGTTATGAGTTACATCGAGATTTGTTACATTTTCTTTATTATTCGCACACATAAAGCCTATGATGTCTCCATAGATTGTCATAGTAGTGCCATCTGCGGTAACAGTAAAGTACTGGTTATCGCCTGCATACCAAGTATTATTGACAATAATATTTTTAGTATTGCCACCGCTTACTATGCGTACTGGAGTATTGGCTTGAGTAGCTTTAAAGTTTAGCTTAATATCTTCTCCACTTTTCACTGTTAGAGTGATATATCTGCTCATATTTACTTCCTGAGCAAAAGAAGGAATCGCCACCATCGCCACCATCGCGATGAGCATTAATAATGTTTTCTTCATAAAGGTTTACTCCTTATGTTAAGTTTTTAAATATAGTACTAATAAAACACAAGAATAGGAAATAGGAAGTATAAAGTCAAGTGATATTATAAAAAAATGCAGAACCAAGTGTTCTGCATTTTTATTACTTACATTTGTATTTGCTCTTGCCTATGATAGGGTATTTATCTTGCTCTTTTTTGCTAACTTTTCCGTCCATCCAGAAGAGTAAATTCCAATTTTTAGTCTTTGCTATTTCTGTATTTGTCAACTTTGTCGCCTTCAGATTCTTATCTTTATCTGTATTCAACAAGAAACAAGTACCTGGCTTAGTGGAGCTTCTGTCCGGAAGAGAACAATATAAAGCATTGTATGCTTTGGAGTTAATAGGATTATCAAAACAAGAGATATAATTCAGCTTAGTATTCTTGCTAAGATTAAGGGCTTTCAGCTTATTATTGATGCAGCTAAAATACTCAATATTGCTTAGCGAGGAGATATCAATCGACGCAAGTTTGTTAGAATCGCAGGTTAGACTAGTAATCTTGGCTTCCTTAGGAAACATAATAGAAGTAATCTTATTCTTGCTACATTTCACCTGTTCTATTGCCAAGTTATTGCTTAAGTCTAACTTAGATAATTGATTATCGGAGCAGTTAAGACCAACTAATCCCGTATTATTACTAAGATTAAGGGAAGTCAATTTGTTGCTGGCACAACCCAAGAAATACAAGTCCTTGCATTCTTTCACATTAATGGAAGTTATCTGATTGCTATAGCAAGCCAAAGAAGTTAGTTGAGTATTCTTGCTCAAGTCAAGCGTGGTGATGTGGTTATCAGTGCATCTCAGGTCGCGGAGTATTTCATTATTGCTGGCATCAATCCCTGTGATTTTTTCCTTGTTGTTAGAGCAATTAATCCCAACTATATTACCATATATAGTAATTGTATTGCCATCGGTGGTGATGGCAGGTTTATCGCCGATTCTTCTGTTATCTTCTTTCCAAGCACTCCAAATATCATTTACTATGATAT
>JBHADY010000241.1:0-8544 GCA_041855325.1 Ignavibacteriota bacterium | reverse complement strand
GGTTAAGTCCGCAGACCCACCCCACTTTTTCGTTTATCAGGAAGCTACCATAGCAGGCTTGGCGTGTTTTGGTTAGTCGCCAAGTTAGACCTCTATCTTCGGAGAAAAGCACGCCTCCGCCGCGTTGCGATCCTTGGCACTCTTCATCCATAGGCACTAATACGGAGCTTTTATACATAGCCAGCTCCTCGTGCCAGTCATTATCATCTATGCGATGATACATTTCCCAAGTCTTGCCGAAGTCTTGGCTTTGCCAGAGGAAACCACTGGAAACAGCATAGCCTATCCCGCTGGGAAATAGCCTAACATCGGATAGCTTAGAATCACTAACCTCCCTATCATTCGTGTGTATTTGAAAGCTCCAAGTCTCTCCCCCGTCCTGAGTACTGAAGAAATAGCGAGCATCGCAAGAGCCACCAACCACTACTCCTATATTTTCATCTATGAAGTAGCCACCCCAGAACGCTACATTCGTACGAGGTGATGCATCTTTCCAAGTTCTCCCACCATCATTCGAGCGAAATACACGAGAACGTCGCGAGTCAAATCCCTTATCGGACACACTAACGCAATAACCTACCCTCTCATTAAGGAAGATTATTGATTCTATCTGCCCTGCATTCCCCAACTGCGTGCCTTCCCAGGTCTTTCCAGCATCTGTAGATCGCAATACCATACCATTATAGCCACATATCCAGGCATAATTAGTATTCTGCGGGAGGAAAAATATCTCTAACCAATAGTTCTGGTCGTATGGACTGGGCAAATTCTCAATCTTCTGCCACTGGGACGCCGCCACTATCGGGAGGAAAAGCATAAGTAGAAATGTAAATATTAATATGTTTCTTTTCTTTGTATTCATCGGTATTATGTAGACGTTTCATACAGAAAAAAGTTAATTTCCAATGATAAACGGTATATATATCGGCATTTTCTTGTATTATTTGATAATATTACTGCCTAATTTGATAATATTGCTATTTTATATTTTGTTATTTACATAATTAGTCGTATATTTGCATTCCTTTAATCATTAAAGGTATTCCTTTAAGACAAAGGTGACGTAGCCAAGTGGCTAGGCAACGGTCTGCAAAACCGTCTACACCGGTTCGATTCCGGTCGTCACCTCTTTTTTTGTTAACTAAACTATACATATATATGGCAGGATCAACCTCGGATTTAAGACCTGGCGCTGTAATTATGTTCAATGGCGAAATGAACGTAGTTCTTGAGTCAGAACACCGCACTCCCGGCAACCTTAGAGCATTCTATCAAGTTAAAATGAGAAATATGAAAACTGGAAAGCTCAATGAAAATAGATTCCGCTCAGGTGAATCTATTGAGTTCATCCGCGTAGAACGCTCTGACTACGAATACCTATATAAAGACGGAGATACTCTTTACTTTATGGACCCAGCAACTTATGAGCAAATCCCTGTGAATGCTGAACTTTTGGGAAGTGGAATTAACTTCCTTACTGAAAACCAAATAGTCCAGCTCGCATTCGTTGATGGCTCCGTGATTTCTGCTGAATTGCCGCCGAACGTTGTCCTAACAGTTACTCACACTGAACCAGGATTAAAAGGCGACACTGCTACAAACGTTCTCAAACCAGCAACTATGCAAACTGGTGTGCAAGTGGGCGTGCCTCTCTTCATAAATGAAGGCGATAAAATCAAAATCGACACTCGAACTGGTTCATACCTCGAAAGAGTGAAAGAATAAAATATATATACGCGAAAATCGTTTTGTAATCATCTCTAATACATTTCAGAGATGATTTTTTTTTTATTATTGATATAATAATTATTTTTTTTAACTATTTATAGATTGTAATGTCTAAAATATATACAAAAACTGGAGATAAAGGCAAAACCAGCCTATTTAATGGTGTCCGCACCTCGAAGTACTCACTTCGCGTTAGCTCTTACGGAACTATAGATGAACTTGCTTCCATTATTGGAATAGCAACTTGTTTTGTTCCCGACGGCTCTCCCCTCGAGGCAGATCTAAAGCAACTAAGCAATATCCTTTTTAAGCTAACTACGGATTTGGCATCTCCATTTGATCCGCCTCCAGCGTTTGAAGTTCAACGCATTAATCAGCAGCATATATATGATATTGAATTGCTAATCGATAAGTATATTAACATACTACCAAAAATGAATTCGTTTATTATCGCCGGTGGAAGCAAAGGTGCTTCTTTTTTGCACCAAGCTCGCACAGTGGCTCGACGTGCAGAGAGACTAATAGTCGAACTTGCTGAAAAGGAAGACCTCGGCGAATTCGCTCCTACTTATGTTAATAGGCTGTCGGATTATTTATTCGTTGCTGCAAGATACTGCAATTTCTTAGAAGGTGTCGAAGACGTACCAGCGAAGTAGTGCTACATAGCTCATACCCTTTTTCTTTACCATTATTTAGTCATTATAAACAAGACTATGCTTTTACATATAGATAAAATCAATTATCCCAGCCTGATTAATTTAAGTAATCAGCTATACACTTGCGAGCACGAGTCAGAGATTTATTCCGCTCTACTGCATTCCGTTATGGGCAAGCTCCTTGCTCAGCGTGCCATGCTTGTTACGCATACCTCTGCGGACAAATTTACTGTGCAGTACTCGCTCGGAAAGAACCCATTCTCTTATCATTCACTTGATGTCCCTCTGGAGAACGTTGATCTCTCATTGATAGAGGAGTTCTATCAACATTGCTATAGCTTTAATGTTAAGGGAAGCAATAAGAAGTGTTCTATTTATTTTTCTATTATGAATAGTACGGGTAATACGCTATATCCCCAGCAGTCTGATTACCTAGAATTGGTTACTCAGATTGCCTCCTCTGCTCTTAGTAACTTGTTCAGCAAGCGAGATTTAACTAAATCTGAGACTATTAAGAAGCGCAATACTTACTATCTCGGCCAGCTTATGACGGTTAACGGACAACTTATTTCAGCCACTTCCATTCCAGAAATTGTGAGTATATTTAATAACACAATTATGGGACTTCTCGGCATAACTAAGCTTGCTCTCTTCTTCGAGGATGCCGATAATGGCTTTATTGAACACACTAACTCCTTCCGTGTTCAGTTCCCTAAGGAAATGCTCGAACGTTTCTATGAGTTTGACGACCCTGCTGATAAAACTTCATTAGGTCTTAAGTGCGAGCTTTGCAATGTGATTGAGCACTATATTCCTATCAAGCACAATGGTCGCAAACACGGCTTCGTTTTGCTTGGAAAGAAAATGAATCAAGCTGCCTTTTCAGAGGAAGAAAAGATGTTCGCCAATGGTATTGCCTCTGCTGTGATGGGGGCTATCATTAATCAGCAACTAACTGCCGAAATGATAGAGAAAAAGTATATAGAAAAAGAGCTTGAAATTGCCCTCGAGATTCAGAATAACTTAATGCCGAAGTCAAGTCCGATTATCCCTGGATATTCCATCTGCGCTGAAAGCATTCCATCGCGACAAGTAGGAGGAGATTACTATGATATTATCCAGATTTCTGAGGATAAGTACCTTATAATTATAGCAGATGTAAGCGGTAAAGGTATCCCCGCAGCGCTACTAATGGCGAACGTCCAAGCTGCCTGCCGTGTGCTCGCTGCCCACGCAATGACTCTGAACGAGCTACTAAATAGCGTAAATATACTAGTATATCAAAATACCCCAGCTGAGCGTTTCGTTACCCTCTTCGCTGCTGTATTAGATGTTACTAAAAATACACTAAAGTACTCAAATGCCGGACACAACCCGCCGGTGTATATCACCAGCGATGGCAGTGTCCGCAAGCTAGACAAAGGCGGAGTTATTCTCGGTCTATTCGATATGGATATCAAGTACGAGCAGGAAATTATTCAGCTTGATAATAACTCAATTGTCTGCTTATATACAGACGGCATCGTGGAATGCCCACAGAATCTCGACCTCGAACTAAGCGAAGAAAAGCTAGCTCAGTATATAATCGACAACTATTCCCTCCCGCCGTCTGATATAATGAAAGGCATTTATTCGGCAATCTCTAACACGACTGGTAATAAAATCAACTACGACGACCAAACTATGATATTCATTAAGAGAGACTAATCATCATAGTTTATATATACAAAAAGACTGTTCCCTAACTTCGGAAACAGTCTTTTTAATTATATTATTAATTATTCGCTAGCTTTATTATCTGCATTATCAGCTTCTACTTTAGGAGCGTCAGCAACTTTTGGTGCTTTTGCATTTTTTTTCTTACCAACTGGTTTTCTCTTCTTAGAAGAAGTAGCGCCATCTTGAGGAGCGCCGAAATCAACTAATTGAATCACTGCTGAACGAGTAGCGTCACCCCTGCGGAAACCTAATTTCACTATGCGAGTGTAACCACCGTTTCTTTCAGCAACAGCTGGAGCGATAGTATCGAATAATTCTTGTAAAACAGCTTTGTTTCTAATGTGTTTAGCAACAATTCTTCTGCTGTGTATGTCGATTGTTTGACCGTTAGGCAAAGAACCAGTTTTTTCTTTTTGAAGAGCAACGCGTGCTTTTGTAATCAGTTTTTCAGCGTATGGCCTAAGCTCTTTAGCTTTAGCTTCAGTAGTTACTATGCTTTTGTGTTCGAACAAAGAAGTAGCTAAGTTTTTAAGTAAAGCTTTTCTGTGACTACTAGTACGAGTAAGGTGTCTTCCTTTTACCAAATGTCTCATTTATCTAACTCAGTTTTATTTATTAATTTCTAAAATTTAATTTTAAACATTAGTTCGTTTAAAATCCATCATTTAATTCAATGTGCTTATACACGTCGTCGCGGAGGATTTTATCCACATTCATACCGAACTCTAATTCATATTGTTTCACAACATCTTTAAGTTCGCTAAGCGATTTTTTACCGAAGTTTCTAAACTTGAGTAATTCGCTTTCTTGCAAGTGGACTAATTCAGATAAGTTCTTGATATTAGCAGCTTTTAAGCAATTATGCGCGCGTACGCTAAGCTCGAGATCTTCCACAGGTTTCAGTAGGACTTCTCTTAGTCTCATTCTTTCCTGTTCTTTTAGTTCGTCTTCTGGGCTGATGTAGCTACCTTTTTCTTCGATAATTTCATCGCTTCCCATAAAGAACTTAATATGGTCAAATAGAATTTTCGCTGAGTAATTAACTGCTTCCAATGGGCTAATAGTGCCATCAGTAGTAACATCTAAAATTAACTTTTCATAGTCAGTTTTGTGCCCTACTCTATATGGTTCAATTTCATAAACAACGTTTTCTATCGGAGTATATACAGCATCAATAGGTAGCATACCGATAGCATCACCAAGGTTTGTCTGTTCTTCACTTGGAACGTATCCTTTTCCGCGAGCCAGTCTAATTTCGACGTCGAACTTAGCATCTTTAGCTAGATTAGCTATCACGTGATCAGGATTTATTACTTGGATTGCCTCTGGAGCAGCTTCCTCGAGAGAGCTTGCTTTCCACTGTCCTGGACCCTTAACTTGAAAACTTAATTTATTGAGTTTTCTATCGTTATGTTTAATTCTGATTTCTTTTAGATTCAGAATAATTTCGGTTACATCTTCTATAACGCCGGGCACAGTTTGGAATTCGTGTTGAACATTTGAAATCTTTAAGCCCACGATGGCAGTACCTTGCATAGAAGAGAGTAGCACTCTTCTGAAGGAGTTTCCTAAAGTTACACCGTATCCTTTTTCGAGTGGTTGCAATGTAAATCTACCAAAGTTATTCTCTTGGTTTTCTTCCACTCCGAATTTTTCGGGCATTTGTAATTGACTATTATTCATATTACTTTCAATTAATTTTCAAAATTCCATTAATTAAGACACTTCGATTAAATCGAAATTATACTCTACGGCGTTTTGGAGGGCGGCATCCGTTATGAGGAATAGGTGTTCTATCAACGATACTTTCCACCTTTATTCCCACAGAGTCGATCATTCTGATAGCAGCTTCTCTACCGGAACCTGGACCTTTAACGAATACTTTTACAGTTTTAATTCCCATATCGTACGCTTCTTTAGCAGCTTTTTCAGCTGATACTTGCGCAGCGTATGGAGTATTTTTCTTAGAACCGCGGAAGCCATTCTTTCCGGCAGTGCTCCAAGAGAGAACTGCGCCGTATTTATCGGTGATAGTAACCATCACGTTATTGAATGTAGCTCTTACGTAAGCTCTTCCTTCGGAACTACTAGCAACTTTTCTTTTTTGTCTTTTCTTTACTGCAGCCATTATATTAAATTGTTAATTTAAGAATTTATTATTAGTTAATCACAGTACATCGAAATAATCATCTATGCGGCTATAGCATATTCTCGCAGATTATTTCTTAGCAGCTTTTTTCTTTCCTGCAACTGTCTTTCTCTTACCTTTACGAGTACGAGAATTTGTTCTTGTTCTTTGACCACGCACTGGTAGGCCTCTTCTGTGGCGAAGTCCGCGGTAGCAACCGATATCCATTAAGCGTTTAATGTTAAGTTGGATTTCGCTTCTTAAGTTACCTTCTGTTTTGTAGTCAGCTAATACTTGACGAATCTGAGCGATTTCTTCGTCGGACCATTCCACGACTTTTTTGTCAGGGTTAATACCAGCTTTTTCTAATATTTCGTAAGCAGTGTGTCTGCCTATGCCGAAGATATAAGTTAAGCCAACGTGTCCTTTTTTGTTATTTGGTAAGTCTATACCTGCTATACGTGCCATATTACCCTTTCTTAACCTTGTTTTTGTTTAAAACGTGGATTTTTTTTGTTAATTATATAGATTCTACCCTTACGTTTCACGATTTTATCGTCTGGGTTTCTCTTTTTTACTGATGCTGTAACCTTCATCGTATTTCTCTTTTATTTTTTATTAATATTTATCTACTTATTAATATTACTTATACCTGTATATTATTCTACCTTTAGTCAGGTCGTACGGAGATAGCTCAACTTTAACTTTATCGCCTTGCAGGATTTTGATGAAATTCATTCTCATTTTTCCTGAAATATGAGCAAGTATCTTATGTCCGTTTTCAAATTTAACTATAAATTGTGTATTCGGGAGCGTTTCTTCGATAACGCCATCCATTTGTATTAGTTCTTGTTTTCCCATATTTAGTTTCTTAAAGTTAAAATTATAGCTTTACCATTGTCTATTACGACAGTGTGTTCGAAGTGTGCTGCGGGCTTTCCGTCTGCGGTTACGAATGTCCAGCCGTCGTCCAGCACTTTTGTTCTTTTATCTCCGGCGTGAACCATTGGTTCGATTGCTATTGCCATTCCTTTTTTCAGTTTGACGTTCGGATACATAGGTCTTTGCAACAGAGGCGGTACGAAGTTCGGAACTGATGGCTCCTGATGAAGCTTGCGACCGATACCGTGTCCGCATAGTTCCCTTGTCATGCTAAAGCCGTTGCTTTCGCAGTGGTCTTGAATAGCTTTTGAAATATCGTACAGTTTATTTCCGTCTATTGCTTGTTCGATTCCTTTAAAGAGCGATTCTTCAGTAACGCGAAGAAGTTTAGTTTTTTCTTCATCAATTTTGCCAACGGCATAAGTTACTGCGCTATCGCCATAGAATCCACCAATGTATGCACCGCAATCTACCGAGATTATATCTCCTTCGACTAACTTTCTTTCACTTGGTATTCCGTGAACGATTTCCTCGTTTACAGACACACACAGGGTGTTAGGGAATTCTCCTCCCGGAGGACCATATCCTTTAAATGCTGGAACAGCACCTTTGGAGCGGATGAAATCCTCTGCAATTTTGTCTAATTCTAATGTTGTAACTCCCGGTTCCACATATTTTGCCACTTCGGAAAATGTATCTGCAGTAATTCTGCACGCTTTCTCTAATGCAATTACTTCTGCATTAGTATTAATATATGGAACCGGCAGCATGTTAGATTTGTGTTTAGACATTTTAGAATCCACCTACACCAGCTCTACCTTTAAGTTTACCGCTCTTCATAAAACCATCGTAATGTCTCATTAAGAGGTAAGACTCAATTTGTTGCAATGTATCTAATGCTACGCCAATCATGATAAGCAGTGAAGTTCCGCCGAAGAATGATGCGAAAGCGCCATTCACGCCGAGGAGGTTAATTGCTAATGTTGGCATCACAGCTACCAATGCTAAGAAAATAGAACCTGGTAATGTAATTTTTGTTAATATGTTTTCAATGTATTCTGCTGTAGCGCTTCCTGGTCTGATACCTGGGATAAATCCGCCTTGTTTTTTCATATTGTCAGCGATTTCTCTTGGATTAAAGATTATCGCAGTATAGAAATAAGTAAAGAGGACTACCATACCGCCATATACGAATGCATGGAACATACTTTGTTCACTAAATAAGTGTGCAATGTACATAAGCGTAGAGTTTTCAGGGAAGAAGCTCGCAATTGTAGATGGAATAAAAAGTAGAGACTGAGCGAAGATGATTGGCATTACGCCAGCTGTATTCACTCTTAGCGGAATATAGTTAGTAGTTCCGCCATACACTTTTCTTCCAACTTGTCTTTTTGCATATTGTACTGGTATTCTTCTCGCACCTTGAGTCAT
>JBHADY010000240.1:0-4685 GCA_041855325.1 Ignavibacteriota bacterium | reverse complement strand
CCCTGAAAGTAGCGACTGGCACTTCTGCGGCTATTCAATCCGCATCGCTGGCTATGGATAACATCTGCATTTCCGGAAACGATGGTATAGTCGAAAACGGCACAGATAGAACCATCCGCAACATAGGCAAAATAGCAAATGAAGCTATGGACAAAGTAGATGGCGCTATTCTCGACATTATGGTGAATAAGCATAACTAATCTCCTTGAAATAACATAACAAAAAAGCTCACCTCTTTCCTCTGAGGTGAGCTTTTTTTATTTACTTAAGCCTTATATTACTTCTTAATGACTTCATCTTATTTTTTTATTACTTCATCAATATTATCGAAGTCAGAATCAATCATAAAGAGTGGCTTTCCGTTGTTTTCGAGTCTATACATCATATTTTTGTGTTGCTCAGCTGTTTCTTTAATCTTAGTATTCATATTGAATAGATTAGGAATAAGCTTTCCGATGAAGCTATCGAAGTCGAATAGTTCGCCTTCTGGATATGTGTACACATTCACTTTTGCGTCTTTCTTAACGTTCAGCTTAGCTTTTGCTATTTCAATAGCTTTCAGAATACCGCCCACTTCATCGACGAGTTTAAGTCCTTTTGCGTCAGTACCAGTCCATACTCTGCCTTGAGCCACTTCGTGAACACTATCGAAGGACATATTTCTTCCAGCAGCCACGCGATTAACGAAGTCTTTATATAGAATATCTATATATTCTTCTCTTTCTTTGCGTTCTTCTGGAGTCATATTTCTAATTGGGAAGCCGAAGCCAATGAATGGAAGCGACCAAGCTCTGCCCAAATCAGCGTGCTTGCCTCTTTGCACCACGTGAGTCTTAATATCGAGTTTATCTTGCAAGCCTTTATCATATACGAATTGAGAGATAACACCGATAGAACCAGTAACTGTGAATGGAGTAGAAACTATGCTATCGCCATCCATAGAGAGCCAGTATCCGCCGGAAGCAGCGTAGTTACCTTGGGAGATAATCACAGGTTTTTTACCTTTGTTTTTCTTCACGATTTCAGTAACGTAATCTGCAGCCATTGGGTCGCCACCCGGAGAGTCTACTCTTAGGACAATCGCTTTTATGCTTTCGTTTTCGAAGAGGTTCTTCAGGATTTTCGCATTGCTGCGACCTTTCATTCCGCTTTCCATATCGCAAGCACCTTCTAAGTATAGCACTGCTATATTAGTTCTTGTTTCGCCACCCCATTTATCATCGAATGGTTCTCTGCCTTTGCGAGTGAATAGGTGTCTTTCGCTCTTATTTACTTTGCCTTCTTCTTTACCTTCGAAGTAAGCATACATATCTTTTCTGTTTTCCCATCTGCCAGTGGAGTCGATTAATCCCGCTTTTTTCGCTTCATCTGCGCTATAGAGCAATCTATCATTCACGAGTTTATCGAATTGATCTGGTGTGAGTTTTCTATCTTTGCAGATATCTGCACGCATAGTTTCATAGAATGAATCGAGCAATCTTTGGCGTTGTTCTCTGTCGCCTTCGCTCATTTCATCGCGAGAGAAGTTTTCTACAGCTGATTTATACTTATAAAGTCTTAATTCTTCGAAGCCCAAGCCAAGTTTATCGAATAAGCTTTTATAGTATGAACGAGCAACTGCCATACCTGTGATTTCGATAGAACCGAGTGGATCCATAATTAACTTATCAGCCACAGAAGCTAAGTAATAACCACCGATAGAAGAACGTTCGAGGAAGATGATTACTTTCTTGCCACTTTCTTTAATAGCTCTGAATGCTTCGCGTACTTCCCAAAGTTTATCGCTTGCCATTCCGATTTTGCGAGCATCCACTACCACGCCTTTTACTGATTTATCATCTTTCAGTTTATCTATGTAAGTAATCATAGTAAGGAAGTCAGCTCTATCATCGAAGTACTTATTAGTTACGTATGGTAAACTGCCTGCGAGTGACACAGTAACCCATTCTTCTTTCACATCGTGGAAGATAGTTCTATCTGGTCCGCCGAACTTAAAGTAAGCAGTGGAAGAGTTAAAGTTTAATTGATCATTGTTAGACATATGGTTAATGCTACCAATGCCCATATTTCTTAGGCTGAAGTCCAAGCTAAGGGAGAAGCCTTTATTCTGGAAGTAGCGACCGCTAAGGCGAATACCATTTAGGAATTCCCAGTTCGCACCGACACTCCAATTTCCATCTCGGAAGGAGTTTCTATGATTTAAGTTATAATCTGCGAAGAAAGTAAGTAAATATTTAGGAATTGGGCGAATAGCTACATCAATTGTAGATTCTGCATCTTTATTATCAATTGCATAAGTCTGAGCTAATCCCAGTGATAGGAAGCTCCAAGGACGAGTGTACATACCCCAAGAGAAGGAGTTGCTTCTTTGGAAGTATGATTTATTTCCGCCTACGAAGCCATAGCCAAAACCTAAGCCCATCTTTGGTCCGCCGAAAGCCAAATTATAGCGATAATCAATTACGTAGTGACTATCGCGTGCTGTATAGATAGCTGCGGAGCTGGTGTTTCCAGTTTGATAAAACAAACCGTAGTTCATCATTTCCATTCTGCCGTCTATATTGCGTAGATTAAATGCGAACATACTTTCGCCGACGGAATTATTGTAATTAAGGAAAGCTGGGTTGTCCACGCCGTAAAGTCCAGTGCGGAATGCACCCGGAGAAGTATGCTGGAATAAGCCCATTTCCCTGTAACTTAAGAAACTATTAGCTTGGGAGAATGCTTGCGAAACGAGCAAAACTCCCATAATTAAGCTTGCTTTCAGCAGGCTTAAGCTCTTAATATTAAATCTCATAATGTGTAGTGTTAGTTAATAATATTATATAATTTGCTGTTTAGTAGTTATTCTATGTAGTGAAATAAGTATCATTCGACTACGTCAACCGTAGCTGATTGAAATATATTAATTATATCTCGAATACGCAATATGAAACGGTTTACAGTAATATTAGTTACATTTTTATTAGTAATTAGTGCAAACGCTAAGCCCGCTAAAACCAAGGCAAAAAAGGCTAAATTGGGTGTGACAATAGAGTTAGCACAGGCAGAGGAATATGTCCTCGCGAGTGAATTCGAAAAAGCTATGAACATATACAATAGGGTTATAGGCAAAAATCCGAAAAACATAGCTGCTCTATCTGGTCGCGCCGAGCTATATATCTTGCTTGATATGTATAATAATGCTATTCGAGATTATAATTCAGTTATTGCAATAGATTCATCAAGTGCTTATTCTTGGTATCGCTTGGCTTATGCGAAGCACCAATCCGACAGCATAAGCTATGCCTATTTTGACTATATTCACTCCTTGGAGCTGGACAGTAGCAACGTAGAAGTATGGCGAAATCTCGGGCTTCTCTGCTATTCATACGATAACATACCCACAGCTGTGCGTGCTTTTAATAAAGTTATTGAGTTCGAACCAAATAACCCCGAGCCGCATAAATATCTCGGAATAATGAAATATCGCACCGAAGAACACGAAGAAGCTATAAAGCAATATAATCTATACCTAAGCAAAGGAAGCCCCGACGCTTATGTATACTTTAACCGTGGCAATTCCAACTTTAAGCTCGGGAATACAGTTGCAGCCATTGCGGATTACTCTCGTGCTATCGAACTTGACTCCACTTTTGAAGATGCATATTCTAATAGGATATTCATCTATTCTCAGCTGGGCAAACAAGAAGAAATAGCGAAAGATATGGCTATATTGGAGAGAATCAAAAAAGAGAAAATCTCCCGATATGATGATGGAATAGATATAAACAATGGGAAAATCTTCCGCGACCCCGCTAATAAACTAAGCATTTATATGCCGGAGCAATTCCACTTTGCTTACTTTGCGGATACTGCTGTTGTATCTATTAGCATAGCTCGCGAGGAAATCAAAAACATAGACGAAGGATTTATAGTAGGAGTGATAGCCGAAAGAATACTTAATCCTCGGAAAATAATAGGTATGTCCGAACCGACAGAGCTTCTTTCCTATTTGCGTGCTTATGCACATAATACAGCAGAAAATGCAATAAACAATTATGTCTCTACAGAAAAGCAGAAACCACTAACTCAGTACGGACCCGGCGCTTTCTATGATATGATGAGAATGGAGACAACTTTCTCGGTTAATTCTGATCCTATAGTGCAGTATTTCGTGGGCTTCTTCCGAAAGAATGATATAGTGATTTATCGCTTTATTTTCCCAGAAGCCTTGGAGAGCAAATATCAGCAAGTAGTGCAGCAAGCTATAGATAGCTTCCAGTTTACTGATTAAGCTATTTGCTCCTGACGGTAAATAATAATACCACTGCTAGAACAGATGAGGTGAAGACTACAGCAGGGGCTATATACTTATCATACCAAGACTTATCCTCCTTTAGCGGGGACTTAGCAAAGGGGAACTCTCCCCTTTCTGACCAAGGGATATCCTCCGCGTCAATAGTATCCTTTATGCTCGTCGAATAGGCGAAGCTCTCCTCATTCAGAGAATACAATAGCTTAATATCGGCTATTCTTTCCACTTTTCCCTTACTACTAATCTGATTATACTTTATGTTATTATCTATTATAGTAATGTTTAGTGCCTTTCCGCTTTGCTCATCAATAAGAGAGGAAGATGATAAACCGCTAAATATGATATTATAAAAGTAAGCAGCAGAGCTATGCTCGTTCAGTTGTATCTT
>JBHADY010000239.1:0-5530 GCA_041855325.1 Ignavibacteriota bacterium | reverse complement strand
CTTATTCGGCGATAAATTTATGAAACCGGATAAATTAAAAAGAATCAAACAATTGAAAAATATAGTAAAAACATATAGCAAAGAAGTTGATACAGTCAAAATTCCGGAGTATATTACCAAAACACTTGAATGGCGATTTATTTTCCCAGAGGTATTAAATGATGATGGCGAGTTCGAAGGCTTTGATTTAGTTATTGGTAATCCGCCCTATGTTTCTACAAAGGCGATAAGTGAAGACATTAAAAATGTATTAAATCAAAAATTTGAGTTTGCTGATGATCTATATAGCCACTTCCTCTTTAAAGCTATAGAAATAGCAAAGGAAAATGCTATTGTAAGTATGATTACATCAAAATCATTCTGGACTACACTTACGAAAACTAACCTAAGAAATGAAATCTTTAGAAATGAAGTAATAAGCTTCTTCGATTCTGCTAACCCGTTCCCTAATCAATTCGTAGATACTTGCATTACTACGCTAAGGAAAAAAGAACCCAATCCAGATAATGAAATCGAAGTGCTTAATGGAAGAATAGACTTCGACAATCCGAAATCATATAAAGTGAAACAAAATGTATTTGCCGGTGCTCAAAGCAAACTCTTGTTCGTTCCAAATGAGTATAACATTGCAATACACCAGAAATACTACCATTCTATAGACAAATTATACTCTGAGTGGGGAGAAATGATCTCTACTTCTAAAAGAATTACAGACAATAAAGATATATTAGAACAACACAGAAGCGAGCTTAAACCCGGAGATATTACCCTGCTCGGTTGCTTAACTGAAGGCGGGCAAGGCTTAGCTACTGGCGATAATGGTAAATACATTGCCGTGAGAAGAAATACGGATTATGCAGATAGAATAATAAGAACTAGACCCGAAAAACTATTTGTTGCACTAAACGATGATGATAAAGCAAAATATAAAATTAATAGCACAGCTGATGCAGTTGAGTTCCTAAGTGGAAAATCTGAAGCTGAAATAGTAGAGCTATTCGATGAAATAAAGGAAAAATACGGAAGACGAGTCTTTGGCAAGGGCTACCTATACAGAATAATAGATGATAGCGAAATTGCTGATGTTTCTAAATTAAGTAAAGACGAGAAAGAAAACGGAATAGACAAAGATAAAGCATACTACGTCCCATACGACAAAGGGGACAGAGAAGGAAATAGATGGTATGCACCAACTCCTTATGCAATAGCTTGGAATGAGGAAAATGTGAAAATCCTAAAGAAAGATAAGAAAGCCAGATTTCAAGGCGACAATTTCTACTTCAGAGCTGGCTTCTGCTGGAGTGATGTACATACTTTGTATATAAAAAGTCGCGTGAAAGGAATGACTATTCACGATGTTGAAAGTATGAGTCTTTTCTCTCTTACAGATAAAGTGCCTGAATACTACATAATATGTATGCTAAACTCTAAATTCATTAGCCATTATGTTGATAGCTTCATTAATAATACGCAGACACTTCAAATTAATAGCGCTCGTATGATACCTATCGTAGTGCCGACTGCCGAGCAACTTGCTGCATTTAAAGAGCAGTACGATAAAGCTATAGCAATTAAAAAAGGCGAAAGCAATGAGAGCTTAGAAAAAGTAGAGAAGAAAATAGACTCCTTAGTCTTCGACCTTTATGGCATTAGCAAGGAAGAACGCAAGTACTTAGATGAGTATAGCGCACAAGATGCTGCTGATACAGAGCTTGACCTGCCGGACGATGAGGACGCGGACGAAGAAGACATACTCGATGAAGAAGAGGAATAATACTATACACCCAAAACTAACAACTAAAAAAGGTTAGAGCAACTTCTCGGCTCTAACCTTTTTGCGTATTCGTTTGTATGATTACTTACTTCTTCGGAGCAAAATCAGCATCGTTCATTGCTTTGTTCAGTTCGTAAGAAACAGTAGAAGTATAAGAATATTGAGGAGTGGAAACACTAACCGAAGTCGGGAATTTCACTCCGCCGAATTCTTTGTAATCGCCGTAAGTTTCAGTAACTGGAAGCAGACCAGCTGGCATTACTTCATTGTATTCTTTCTTCACTAATAAGTAGCTGGAAGCATCGAAGTAATAAGTTAATTCCTCTTTATCGCGAGTAACTTTCGCAACGATGTAATTCTTCTGCTTGCCGATGATTTCCATCTTATAGCCAATTTCCAAGAGGCGAGCATCTCGCATAAACTCTGATTGAGCTTTCACTCTGTCTAAGTCAGTGCCAGTAGCTTGTTGCATTTCTGGTCCTACTGCCATCCAGCCTTCTTTTCCGTTGTAGTAAGTGCGAGTCTGCATAATGCCTAAGTCGAACTCAGCATATTTTTTGTTTGGTCTTTGGTATTTTTCAGTTACAGATCCATGGATAGCTTGCCCTTGCATATCGAACTCTAATTTACCAGTTACTTCAATAGAGTTAATTTCATTAATCTTGCTTGCTCCGCCGATAGCATTGTGATATTTTTCCATAAGTTGTTTTGGAGTCATATCCACTTTTTCAGCTTTTGCTTTCGCGCCAGTTACAGGTTCGTAATCTGTGTTATATTCGTAGATTTTGCCGAATTTAGCGAGCTTTTCTTTATTCGATGGGTCGCCCACAACTACAATGTAAGAGCTTCTTGGGTTCATATATTTGCGAGCCATGTCGCGCATTTCAGTTTCATTGTACTTCAAGAGGCGTAAGTGATAATCCTTCACTTTATTAATGTCTAAGCCGTAGAAATCAGCATTCTGAATAAGCATAGAAGTATAATCTTTGTTAGAGAAAGACATCATATACTGACCAACTTCGTATTTCTTCAAGAGGTCGAGTTCCTCTGTGCTTGGCACTTCTTCAGTTAAGAGCTTTAATTGCTCTAAGATAACGCTAACTGAGGAGTCAGTTACGTCAGCGCGAACGTCTGCACCGCAGGCGAATCTGTTAGTGTATTTAGTACCTGTAACGAATCCGAATGGAGTGTATGTATAAGAGTAAGTTTCGCGTAGTGTTTTGAATAATCTACCAGCGAAGCCCGCACCAATGATAGAAGAAGAAAGTCCGAGTTTATCGTAATCTGGGTGATTGCGAGGCACAGCCATAGATACTATGTTAATAGATGATTGCACAGCACCTGGGCGGCTAACGAAGTACACGCCTATAGGCTCTGGCTTAACTTCTGGAATTTTGATGTCGAGCTTTTTGCCTTGCTTCCAATCTGCGAAGTGCTTTTCGAGCATAGATTTTACTTCCTTAGCTGTAACGTCGCCAGTAACCGTCATAGTTGCATTGTTTGGCACTATGTAGTTCTTAAAGTATGACTTTAAGTCGCTAGTAGTAAGAGAGTTAATACCCTCTTCTGTTTGCATCTTAGAGTATGGGTGATCTGCACCATAAAGAGCGATGCGAGATATAGCTGCAGCAACGGCAGAACCTTTGGATTTTTCTTGCTTAATGTTTGCTACTGTGAGTTTTTTCAGCTTATCGAGCTCATCTTGTGGGAAAGTAGGAGCAGTTAGGATTTCCTTAGTGATTTCCAGCAAAGTAGGGAAATGCTTCTTCAGAGAAGCACCAGCCACTGTGGTGAAGTCAGCAGAGGAAGAAGCGCCCAAGTTAATGCCTAAGCCGTCTAATTTGTTCGCTATATCAAGTGCGGAGTACTTAGAAGTACCCTTTGTAAGCATTTGAGCAGTGATAGAAGATAGCCCTGCGTGAGTGCCATCAACGAGTGAGCCACCGTTTATCATAATTCTGAATGATACGGTAGGCTGCTGGTCATCTTTAATTACGAATACTTTTAGTCCGTTTTTCAGAGTAATAGTTTCATACTCTGGGAATTTAAATTCTTTCGCTGGCAGTGGTTCTGGTTTCACTGCGGGATCTATTTTAGCGTATATGTTCATATTCAGTATGAATGAAAGTGATAAAACTGAAAACAAAAATATTTTTTTCATTACTTTACGTCCTTTTTTTTGTTATTATGAAAAAAGATTAAAATTATGAGTTCTTTGGTTGATATAATAGAACGACTTTATTTTTAGTAGTTAAATATTTTTGCGCTACCTTCAAAATATCATCTTTCGTTACCTTCATATACTTGTCTAGCTCGGAGTTAATAAGTCCTGCATCGCCGAAGAATACTTGATAGCGAGCTAAATCCTGAGCTATATCCATAAGTCCTTTTTTCCCGAACACGAATGAAGTTTCGCGTATGTTTTTCGCTTTTGTAAGTTCTTCATCTGTCACGCCTTCTTTAGCTAATTTAGCAAATTCCTCGTTTAATATTTTTTCTACTTCCTCTGGAGTTTTTCCGTGTGCCACGAGTGCCTGCACGAAGAAAGCACCAGCTTCTTTGAAGATGAACGGAGAGAATTCCACGCCCACTGAAAGCTGTTCTTTATCAACTAATCTTTGGTATAAGCGAGAGCTTTCGCCAGCGGATAGAATATCCGATAGCAGAGAAGCTGCGTAATACTCTTTGTCCTTCATAGTCGGACCTTGATAGCCGATGAATAGCGCAGTCATAGGTGCTTTATCATCTTCCACTGTTTCGCGGTATTCTTTAGTTAGAGCTTGCAAGTTATAAGTGTGGCGTTTTGGTTCTTTGCCTTTTGGATATTGGCTGAAGAAATCGCGCACATATTGCTTAGCGTCGGAAACTTTGAAGTCGCCGGCAATAACTAAAGTAGCGTTATTTGGTTGATAGAAGTTGTCGTAGAAGTCTTTAAAGTTTTGGATAGTCGCGCGTTTGATGTGCTCTTCGCTGCCGATTACTTGCCAAGAATAGCCAGAGCCAGGGAAAGTAGCAGAGCAGAATTTCTGCAGAAGAGTACCATAAGGCTGGTTAACTGTGCGAGTCTTCAGCTCTTCGGTTACCACTCCGCGCTGAGTTTCCACGCCTATTTCATCAACGTGAAGGCGACGCATTCTCTGAGATTCCATCCAGAGTGCGAGCTTAATTTCATTCGATGGCACTGTGAAGTGATACACAGTTTGGTCGAAAGCAGTGTAAGCGTTTAGTTCGCCGCCAGCAGCTTGGATATTCTTATCAATTGTGGCGCGTGGGATAGCGTCAGTTGCTTCGAACATCAGGTGCTCGAAGAAGTGAGCATAGCCTGTTTTGTCGAGGTCTTCGTCCTTCGAGCCGACGTTATAGTGCATAACGGTGCTAACGATTGGCGCGGAATTATCCACGTAATAGATAACGGTCAGACCATTGTCAATAACTTCTTTTTCAAATTTTATTGGCTTAAAGTCTGCTGCGAAAGTCGCAAAAGTTGCATTAATCATCATAGCAGCTCCCAAGAAAACTTGAAATAACTTTGATTTGAGCATCAAATTCTCCGTTTATTTTGTTTATGAACATTATTTCGTTACAAGTGTTTTTTTTCAAAGGGATATTGACGTATTTGGGGCGTAATAGTTGCAGATTGATCAATGTATATATAGCGGTAAGCAAGAAAAAATGTGGAAAAATTATTAAATTCTGTAACCAAAATATATGTTGCATTGTATACGTATATATATGCTAAATCAATAAGTTAAAGGG
>JBHADY010000238.1:0-3626 GCA_041855325.1 Ignavibacteriota bacterium | reverse complement strand
ATAATTATAACTTTATTCGCATATTTTCTGCAGATATTCGTTTATATACGTATGGAAAAATACTATAAATATCTCGCGATAATACCCTTTATTACGGTTATTATTATAGCTTTGCAGGCGTGTGCTGTGATGCAACCGCTCTCTGGCGGTCCGGACGACACCACGCCTCCGGAAGTTACGGAAGTATACCCCGAAAATAATACACTAAACTTCTATGATAATGTGCTAAAATTGCGATTTAGTGAATACTTAGACAAAGCAAGCGCGGTGGAGAACATCCGCATCACCCCATCGCTTAAGGTGAATTACTCTTGGAGTGGCAAGCAGCTTAGAATTAAAATGCTCGAAAATCCAAAGCCAAACACCACCTATTGCCTCACAATAGAGGCGGGATATAAAGACCTGAGCGGGAACCCGCCAAGCCATACGCAATCTTTCATATTCTCCACAGGAAACAATATAGATAGCGCATATATAAGCGGTCGCACGAATAAGCTGACGGGATATACCCTATTCGCATATAAGTTAGATGGCATAAATGCGGACACATTAGATATTCGCCGAAACGCCCCAGATTACAGCCTAAAGATAGGCGGAAGCGGAGACTTCAAACTACAGGCTCTGCCCGAAGGCAAATATCGCCTTTTCTTGGTGAATGATAGAAATTCAGACGGCTTATACACAGAGGGAAGCGAAGAAATAGCCCTCTTTACGCGAGATTTAAACGTATCAATGACTCACTCGCCGAAAAATGTAGTTTTCCATAAGGCTAAGCTGTTCGATTACTCTTCTCCAGAGATAATGGAAGCCACTGCGATGGACTCTCGCACAGTGCTGGCTAAATTCAATAAGCCAATAGATACTAACTCCATAGATGCTGGGGCATTTTATGTGGTGAATTCCACAAATAGACGCATTCCAGCCATAGCAGCTTATATAGCCCCGAAAGACAGTCAAAGCGTATTGATTAATACTGCCTCTGCGATAAACGAGGAAGAGGAATATCACTTTATTATAGAAAAGCTTAGTGATATAAATGCTAATAGTATAAAGGAGATGCTAAAGTCAGATTCCTTCTTCGGAAGTGGGAAGAGATATGATGTCTCGCCTGTGACTATTGCCTTCTCCATTAAAGACAGCGTTAAGGATATTCCCCTTTCGGCAGAGTTCTATGTTGATTATTCTCGTGCTATTAAAGAGCCAAATATGGGCAATATCACTCTTAAGCAAGAGGGAAAGAAGAAGGCTCTCGCTGTGAGTGCTAAGTTCATCAATAGCAATAGAATAGCTATAAGTCCGGAAAGTCCGCTTGTGAGCAATACTAACTACAGCATAGAAGTGGGGTTGAGCGAAGTGCAGTCAGTTTTCGACGAGGCTGTAAGCGATACGACTATATCAGCCAGCTTCACTACCGAAGACCTAAGACTAAACGGCTCTGCTTTCGGCACACTGAAGGTTAATGGCACGAACATATACAATAGCAAGAAATATCAGATTATACTCAGCTCTGCAGATGGCAAAAGAGAAGTGATAACTTATGCAGATTCCCTCGGGAATTGGTCATTCCCCAGCTTAAAGGAGGGCGAGTATAACATAAGCATAGCCATAGATGAAAATGAAAATGGAATAATTGATTACGGCAGGGTATTCCCATATACTCCGGCTGAGCGATATATACCAAACGCCAAGCAAATCAAAATTGCTCAGCGTTGGAAAATAGATAATATAATTGTGGAAATAGAGGACTAAATTCAATAATATTAGTCGAATAGTTATTAGCTTAGTCTTTACTTGATTTTCTTTCTTTTGGTCTTCCTCCGAAGCTTACGCCAATTGATAGATTAAAATATGGCTTATATGGTTCGTGCTCGTTTTTATTAACGAGGTTCATCACATTGTATCTGCCTTCCAAAGTAATATCTGCTATAAAGGCATCAATGCTAATGCCTCCGCCGAAGGCATATCCGAAACGAGAGGAGGTTGGTTCTATTTCCATCGCTGCTTCCAGGTCTAATGGCACTCCCACAGATTTATACATTATGTTAGTGGTAGTTTTAGCATAGTTATATGTCAATTCGCCTATTGCGTATGCACTGATAAATGACTTGATTAAATACAGGTTAGCTCCTGCGCTTATCGGGAATAAGTCTTGCACTATTTGCAGGCGTGCCACTTCCACATTGTGAATGTCATTAATTGCTATCTCTGTTTTTGGGAATCTGTTCCAAGCAGCGCCAGTGGTGAATACTAATCCAGAATTAACAGGTATCTTCAGGCGACCGCCAATGTGATAGCCTTTATCTAAAGCATTAACAAGCACATTAGCTGATCTTTCAGGTTGGTAAATATTGAAATTGTCTTTGTTATAAACTTTGGAGAAATCATCTCCGGGAGTGGATAATCCTCCGAAAAATGCAATACCCGTGTCCGCCTTCATTGCCACAGCCGACAGTGTAAGCATTGCCAAAATAATAGATAGTAAATTCTTTGATTTCATTTCTTCTTCCAATTAATATGTAATAAAATAAGAAATTGTGTATTAGACAACAAAATGAATAATTGAATAACTAATTAAACGATTAAATCGTTTATATGTTTTGCAAGTATGCACATTTTTCACCTGTGCATACTCCCAAATACTAAAATAAATGAAATAAGTGACAAATTAACTAATATCATAGAATAATATGCAAAATGAATTAAGCGAATTATACCAAGAGGTAATTCTCGACCACAATAAAAACCCACGCAACTTTGGTTCGATTCCAATTAAAACGCACTCGCTGAAGGGGCATAATCCTCTGTGCGGCGACCAAATAACAGTGAATCTATGCGTGGAAGATGGCATCGTGAAAGATATTAGCTTCGAGGGAAGCGGTTGCGCCGTGAGCAAAGCTTCTGCCTCCATTATGACTACACTAATCAAAGGGCAAAGCGTAGAAAAAGCGCAAGAGCTATTCGATAAGTTCCATAAGCTTATAACAAGTGATATGAACGAAGAAGTGGACTTGGATTCACTCGGAAAGATAGCTGTTTTCGCTGGGGTAAGGGAATATCCTTCCCGCATTAAATGTGCGAACCTCGCTTGGCACACTATGAAGAATGCACTCGAAGATAAAAAAGATAATGTAGTAACTGAAAATGAATAACTAACACATATATAAATTATGGACTTAGAACAATTAAAAGAACAAGTAATAGAAAAGATACGCACTGTGTTCGACCCCGAAATACCGCTGAACGTGTATGACCTCGGGCTGATATACGATGTGCAAGTTACAGAGATGAAAGAAGTAGTCGTGCTGATGACCCTGACGGCTCCGAACTGCCCGGCAGCTGGCTACCTGCCATCTCAGGTGGAAGAAGCTGCGAAAAGCGTCGAAGGAGTTACAGATTGCAAGACTATACTCACATTCGATCCCCCTTGGGATAAGAGTCGCCTTAGCGAAGACGCCCAGCTTATGCTCGAAATGATATAAGCCAATTATTAATGTGGCACAAAAAATGATATAATTAAATTCGTAATTATTAGAGAATGTGAACTAATTAGTAAATAATGACTTTAACACAAAAATGATGTAGTTACAGTACATGGTAAAAGCATGAGAAGATTACTGTATGAATGT
>JBHADY010000237.1:0-6541 GCA_041855325.1 Ignavibacteriota bacterium | reverse complement strand
GATAATAGGATTCTTCGCGATTGTGCTTAGCATAATTATTTATATAAGTATTGTAATATCCGGAGAAATGCCATCATTAGAGCAATTAGAAAATCCAAAGCAGAACTTCGCCACTCGCGTGTATAGTGCAGACGGACACCTGCTTGATAACTACTTCATCGAACGACGCGTTTGGGTGCCTTTCGATAGCATTCCACGCTACTTCTTCGATGCCCTGCTCTCTGTGGAAGATAGGGATTTCTATAGTCACTGGGGCGTGAATATCAATCGTCTTATAAAAGCTGCACTGAAGAATGTGCTGTTTATGAAAATATCCGGCGGGGCTTCGACCATAACACAGCAGCTCTCCCGCGGGCTATTCTATAATATGGAGCAAACCATAAATAGAAAGGTGAAAGAGGCGTTCACCGCAGTGCAGATAGAACGCACATATACTAAGCAGGAAATTTTAGAGCTATATGCTAATACCGTTGCCTTCGGAAAGGGGGCGTATGGCATTCGCGTGGCAGCTCAAGTATACTTTAATAAAACTCCTCGCGAGCTAACACTCGCTGAGTGTGCGTTCTTAGTCGGCTTACTCCAGAGACCAGAAAAATATAATGGTAACAAAGGCATGGAACTCGCCGTTAATCGCCGTAATTATGTATTATACTTAATGGAAGATAACGATAAAATTACGGAAAATCAAAGGCTTATCGCACGCTCCGAACCACTGAACTTCGTTACTTCGCAAGAACGCACTAAACGCAACCTATTCGCTCCGCACTTCGTGGAAATGATTAGACAAAACCTCGCTAATGACGAAAAGCTAAAAAATCGCGACCTCTATCGCGATGGATTAATCATACACACTACTTTGGATTCCCGCATTCAGCAGGCTTGCCTGAACGCAGTAGAATCGCACTTAGCGGAATATCAAGAGATATTTAATCGCTCATGGAGCTGGAAAAATAGACAAAAGCTATTAAACGAACTTGTGAAAAAAGCTGCTCAGCAAACACCTGAGTACCTCGCTGCAGACCCAGCTACTAAGCCAACTGTGATGAAAAAATATACAAGCAACAGAGCTTTCATAGACTCAGTAAAAAATGCAACTACAACTCTGCAAGTAGGCGCTACTGTGATAGATCCACGAACAGGCGCAATACTCGCTATGGTGGGGGCTTCGCCTAAGTTTATGCGGGAAAACCGCGACGCTAAGTACTCACTAAACCACGTTACTCAGATCAACCGTCAGCCCGGCTCCACATTTAAGCCTTTCGTATATGCTTCTGCACTCGAACAGGGCTTGCCGGCAAACGCAGTCATAGATGCTGGACCTTACACATATACCCTTCCGGGTGGTGAAACTTGGTCGCCAAGTGGCAGCAAAGAAGGTGAACTTAACCTTGCAACTGCTCTTAGACTTTCGGTGAATACAGTATCTGCACGATTAATCACCCAGCACACTTCCCCACAAAAGGTTATAGACCTGGCTCGCAGAATGGGCATTAAATCGCCTCTGCGTGCTGTTCCTGCGCTATCGCTCGGTGCCGGTGGCGAAGTAACCCCGCTGGAGATGTTTTCCGGTTTCGCAACTTTCGCAAATGAAGGTGTTTTCGAGATGCCATATTACATAGAACGCATTGAAGACCAGCACGGAAATATACTATATCAGCGCAAAAAGTCGCTCGGCGGAGTAGATGCTCTCTCTCCGAAGATTGCTACAAATATGATTCGCTTTATGCAAGGGACTGTCGATGGTGGTACTGGGCACAGAATACGTAAATACTTCACAAATTGTGCTGCTGCCGGCAAAACAGGTACAACTAATGACTTCGCCGATGCATGGTTCATTGGCTTTACTCCTCAGCTCGCTGCAGGTGTATGGATGGGCTTCGACGATAAACGCGTAACTTTCACAGGTGGATACGGATACGCCGGCGAAGCTGCTGCTCCTCTCTGGGGAAAGATGATGGCAGGCATTTATGCTGATGGCTCACTCCCATATAAACAAAGACAATTTAACTTCTCTAAAATTGATGAAGCTTTGGCTGATTCACTTAATATTGGCACAGATGAAGAGCTGGAAAGTGATATTAATACTATGAATGATGCACCAGCACCAGCACCTAAGCCGGAGAAGAAAGCTCCAACAGATGCAAATGCCGTGAAACCGCAGGCTGTAAGCGTCCCCAAAAGACAGGAAAGACCGCATAATTAGAGGCAAGAAAAGACTTTTTTCCATAAGTACCAAAAAAATATTTGCATTTATGAAAATATCGCCGTAATTTTGTGAACTAAAATTTAAACAAGCGGATGTGGCGAAATTGGTAGACGCACTAGACTTAGGATCTAGCGAAGCGATTCGTGGGAGTTCGAGTCTCCCCATCCGCACTTTTTTTTATATAATAACTAATATTACATCATATTCAGTAAGGCAATTACCTTGAAATACGAAATTAAAAATATCAATGCTTGCGAAAGAGAATTAGAAATTATCATTGATGATAATCAAGCAAAAGAGTTCTTCAATACAGCTTATAATAAAATTGCTCCACGCGTGGATATTAAAGGATTCCGCAAAGGAAAAGTGCCAAGAAATATGGTGATGAGAATGTTCGGCGAGCAAATTAAATACGAAGCCGATATCGAAGCCGCAAATACTTTCTTGCAACAAATAACTAAAGAAAATAACCTTAGAATCCTTAGCCAACCAACTATTAATGACATCGTTAAAGATAATGGCGAGACTAAATTCAAGATTACTTTCGAAGCGAACCCAGATTTCGAACTCGGCGATTACCGTTCTCTAAACATTGATGAGCCTACTCATAGAGTATCCGACGACGAAGTAAATGAACAATTAGATAGAATCCTCGAACTCAATGGCGAAAAAGAAGCAGCTGATGAAATCGAGTCTAATAACGCTGAAATTAAAGTGAGATACTCTCTGAAACAAACTGGGCAAGAAGTAGAAACTCAAGAAGAAAACGAATTCGAGCTGAACCTGAAGGATGAAAGATATCCAAAAGACTTGCTCGAACTTTTCGTAGGCAAAAAAGTAAATGATGAAATAGAATATACTCACCCTAACGGCGCTGTGTCTATTTACAAAATCACTGAAATAAAGAAAATTACTCCTCTAACAGCTGACGAAGAAACTATCAAAAAGCTGTCTAAAGATAAATTCGATAACGTAGAAGATTTCAAACAAGAACTCGGCTTCCAAATTCAAGAAAAATGGGACGAAAAAACTCGCGAAATCCTCGAAGAAAACGTAATCGAAAAACTCGTAGAAATGCACGACTTCGAAGTGCCAAGCAAATTCTACAAAGAAAGCTTAATTAAATACGCTATCGACTTCTATAAGAACCAAAACGTTACTCTTACAGAAGAAGACGTACTCGGCGAATTCGAAATGTTCGAAAAATACTTCGGCGAACCAGTGAAAAGCGGCATCAGATGGAACTTCATCTCTGATAAACTCGTGCAAAAAGAAAAAATCGAAGTTGAAGATAATGATATCGAAGAACACGTAGAAAACTTAATCAAAATGTTCCCAGGTATGCCAACTGATAACTTAGCACAAGTTATTAAAGGAAATGAAGAATTCCAAAAAGCTATAATTCAAAAGAAATTAATGGATTTACTCCTCGATTTCGCTACTACTAACGAAGTGGAATTCGATGACTACTTACAGCAAAGACATCAAAAAGCCGAAATGGAAAGAATGGCCAAGCTTAACGAAGTACAAAATGAAATCGAAGAAGTAAAAGAAAAAGAACTCGGCATTAGAAAAGAAACTACTAAAGAATTAAGTGCCGACACAGAAGTTATAAACGTTAAAGAAGCTGAAGAAGCGCCTAAAAAGAAGACTACTACGCGCAATAAAGCTACTGAAAATAAGGATAGTGAAGAAAAACCAGCTAAGAAAACTACACGCAAAAAAGCGGACTCTGCAGAAGAAAAACCTGCAAAGAAGACTTCTTCAAAAAAGAAAGAGTAATCAAATAATTTAGTTTGAGTTTCATAAAAACATCCTAAAATATATTAATAATACTGAAACCCGAGTAATATCGGGTTTTTTTTTATTAGGTATAACTAAGAAGTAAACACGACTAAAAGTAAGTAATATGGCGAAAAACTTAGAAAGAGGAAACTCCCCCGTAAGCGGCTACTCTCAAAATGAAGAGGAGCTGGAAGCGGCTCTGCGTCCCAAGACATTCGCGGACTTCACTGGGCAGAAGAAGATAGTCGATAACCTGAGCGTATTCATCGAAGCTGCCCGCAATCGCGGCGATGCCCTCGACCACGTGCTGCTCACTGGGCCTCCAGGGCTGGGAAAGACCACGCTTAGCTATATCATTAGTCGCGAAATGAAGAGCAATATTAAGATTACATCGGGTCCGGTACTGGAGAAAGCCGGCGATTTGGCGGGTCTGCTCACTAACCTCGAGGAGCGTGATATACTCTTCATAGACGAGATTCACCGTCTCTCCCCCGTCGTGGAGGAGTACCTATACTCCGCAATGGAGGAGTATCGCATAGATATTATGATTGAATCCGGGGCGGCGGCGCGATCCGTGCAGCTCAGCCTGCCGAAGTTCACTCTCGTTGCGGCGACCACCCGCGCGGGCTTACTTACTGCTCCTTTGCGTTCTCGCTTTGGCATCACTAATCGCCTCGATTACTATGATACTGAAGATCTAACCAAAGTCGTGAAGCGCTCTGCTGCGCTGCTTAACATAGGAATTGAAGAGGATGCGGCTATTGAAATCGCCAGCAGAAGCCGTGGCACACCTCGTATCGCCAATAGGCTATTGCGCCGCACGCGTGATTTCGCCGAAGTGAAAGGCGATGGCATCATCACTCTGCGCATAGCACAAATGACTCTAAACGCCCTCGAAGTCGATGAAGACGGCTTGGACGAAATGGATAAACGCATACTCCTCTCCATAATTGAGAAGTTCGGTGGTGGTCCCGTGGGGCTATCGAACATCGCTGTTTCCGTCGGCGAAGAAAGCGGGACTATCGAGGAGGTTTATGAGCCTTTCCTCATTCAAAAGGGCTATATACAGCGCACTCAGCGCGGACGCATAGTAACAGACTTGGCTTACCTGAACTTCGGATACGACTTGAACAAGGTTAAGCGCCACAATATTAAAGATATTAATGATATAAACGATAAGCTATTCTAATGCAAAATGAATTCGTCCTCCTATCGCTCGGCTCCAACCTCGGCGATAGAAAGCAATACTTAGACCATGCCTGCGAGCTCTTAGAAAGCAAGAAAATACTCACGAACATAGAACGCTCCTCCTTCTACGAGACTGAACCTTTCGGCGTAAAGGAGCAAGGCAGCTTCATAAACATAGCCGTGAAGGGATACACTTCCCTACCAATGCCAGCACTATTAGACGAATGCAAAAAGATAGAAAAGCAGCTCGGCAGGCAGAAACGCGACCATTGGCACGAGCGAGAAATAGACATAGACATTATATTCTATGGCGAGAAAGTCTATAAAGATGAATCTCTTATAGTTCCGCACGCGATGATGGAAAAACGCCGTTTCGTGTTAGTTCCCGCAGCTGAAATCTCCGCAAATGTAGTTCATCCCATTGCCAATAAAAACGTAAAACAGCTCCTCGAAGAGTGCAAAGATGAATGTGAAGTATATAAGATAGATTAGTATAAGTCTATATAATCTAATCGCTTAGTCGAGCCATACAAAATCAAATAACAGAGCCGAAAGCGCCACCAATACCACAGAATAAAGCAGGATAAAGCTAATATCAAGAAAGCTAACCACAACCCCATAAATACAGGAAATACTAGTATCTATGCCGAGCAGGATAATAGGCATAAGTATAGGCAGGGCAAGCAATGGCAGCAGCGCCCCACGCTTCGATGACTTCGCAATAATAGCCGAAAGTATAGTCCCTGCAGATGCAAATGAAATACACACGAAAATTGCGTTCAGCCAGAAATAAAGCATATCCTTGATAACAATTTCAGACACCCAAAGCATACCAACAAGTGTAATCACCAACAAGAGTAAGTTATTGATTATATTATATATTAGCTTACCAAAGTATATGGATAATGGACTTGTATTCAAACTGAGTAATATTGACACATTGCTCTCCTCATCGGTGATGAAACTGCGTGGCAGTGTGTTCATAGAAATGAAGAAGATGACTATCCACAGCACAGCCGTGAATGCACTTGGCTCTGCAAGGGACTCGTGCATAGCTAAGTAGCCGATAATTATAGTAATTATAGAGTATATCGCCACAGTAAACAAGTAATACGTACTGCGCACCTCGCTGAGATACTCTTTATATAAAATACCCAAAATACCATTAATTACTCTCATATAAAATATGATATTATTTTTTGCCTGATATTATATGAATAATAGACAGAATGAAGAAGAATGCTGAATGCACTAAAATGATTATCGCACCGGAAGGCATATCCAAAATAAGCGAGAGAAGCAAGCCCAGCACCGCCCCCACTATGCCTATAATTAGCGAGTATATGGTCATCTGAGTGAAGG
>JBHADY010000236.1:0-3496 GCA_041855325.1 Ignavibacteriota bacterium | reverse complement strand
CTTTATCAGTGATTATATGGAGTTTTTGGGATTAAATGACAATATAGAAGAGGTTATATCGGAATTATTTCCCAAAGATAAAAAGCAAATATTGGCGAGTGAGTCATATCATAACTTAGAAAAAGAAAGTAATAAAGAGTATAATTATAACGAAATCTTCTCCCAGAAAAGACGCAAGAAAGACTTCTTTAATAAAACGTCTATCTCTATGTATGCTCTATATTTATCAATATTATTGATAATAGTAGCAGTGCTGTATGTAGCATTCTTTAGGGATAAGGAAGCTACTGATACAGAGAATATACCTTCTCCTACTGAATCCACTCAAGTTATTGCAGACGAAGCACTTGTAGAGAAAGTAGATACTTATAACGATAGTATGTCTATTAAAATATATGCTAAGGATACTGTGTGGATTAGGCTATCCAATGATGCGGGTAGCCAAAAGCAAAGTATACTTTATCCGGGAAATGAAGTACAGATGAATGCTTGGGAGTTCTTTACTTTCTCCAGTGATAGAGCTGATAAAATAGATGTTTATCGCAATGACGAACTACTTCCTAAACTGAATAACCAAGGAAGCGCCGTTCGCAATATTAAAATTACACGCACAGACATAGTAAGCCCGACTTCTGTTTATGCTGATTCTACTATAAAGAAGAGAAAAGCAATAAAGAAGAAGAAGGAAGAGGAAAAGGAAAAACCTTATATACTACAGCCATCTATAATAAATAGATAGTAATATTATTAAGTGATAGGTGATAAGTGTATGAATTATGAAGAGCTTAATGTAATAAAGAAAGAGTATATCTATGTGAGTGAATTGCTAAGAACGGCAGTTCCATTCACCTTTGTGGGTAGTGATGAAACTCAGAATAATAAGATTTACTCCAAGCAGCTTAATCGTCCGCAATTGGCTTTGGCTGGGTATAGAGGGTACTTTGATTTCCAATCTATACAAGTTATTGCTAATACTGAGCATTTCTACTTGAACTCGCTTTCGCAGATGGAACGCATAGAGAGATATGAGTATTTGCTATCTCTGCAAAGTCCGTGCGTCATCTTTGCTGATGATGTGAAACCGGATAATGACTTCATTGAAATCGCGAGAAAGTATAATGTGGGTATTCTCTTAAGCTCTTATGATTATAACCGCTTAACTATTTTCCTGATTGAGTTTTTAGATGATCAATTTGCGAACCAAGTGGTGATGCACGGCTCTTTCGTCGATGTGTTCGGCGTGGGTATTATCTTCACCGGTAGAAGTGGTATTGGTAAGAGCGAAATAGCACTTGACCTATTGGAACGTGGTCACCGCCTTGTTGCAGATGACGTCGTAATGTTCACTAAGAAGAGCGAATCTATATTAATGGGCACAGGCACGAGCTTGGTTCAGCATTTTATGGAGATTCGCGGGCTTGGCATAATTGATATTCGCCAGATGTTCGGTATTCGTTCTATTCGCTTCCAGAAGCGCTTAGAGATTATCGTAGAACTGATGGAATGGAATAAAAACGAGGAATATCAAAGAATAGGACTCGAAGAGAATAAATGCAATATTATGGGGGCAGAGGTATCTATTGTTAAGCTGCCTATTTTCCCAGGAAAGAATATCACAGTAATTGCTGAGACTATAGCAATTAACTACTTGCTCCGCACTTATGGATATAATTCAGCGAAAGAGTTTACTTCTAAACTAAAATCTGAAATACAAAACCAAAAAGGCGGAATACTGCACGCAAAGGAAAAGAGAGCTGTTAATTGGTTTAGATTCGACAGAGAGTAATGAAGAAAAGGAAAATACTATTTCTTACTTTTCGCTTTCCCTTCCCGCTGAGAGGCGGAGACAAGGTGAAAGCATACCACCTATTGCAGCATTTAGCTAAGCATAACGATCTCACTGTGGTTACTTTTTATCAAGGTGATGAAGAGCTATCAGAGGAGTATATTCACGCGGTGAAGTTCCTCGGATTGGACTTGCACGTGATTCATCTGCATCCTATGAAAGCGGCTATTAACTCCATTCTTACGAATAACCCGCTTAACCCATTAGAAATCAACTATTATAATCAGAAAGAATATCAGAACTGCGTAGATAAACTCATAGCAGAGAAGGACTTCGATGTAGCTATGGCTTTCTTTATGCGCACGGCTGAATACTTACGCAAATACCCAAAACTGAAGAAAATACTCATCGCAGAGGACTGCCGTGTGCTGTATCAGCAACGCTCATATAAGTCTTCTAATAATATTTTGCAGCGTGCTATTCGTTATTATGAGTATAATAGACTTAAGAAGTACGAACCGAAAATTATGCGAGAGTTCGACTGCGTAACTGCCGTAACTCACAATGATATAGATGCTTTTAAGGCTTATGCCCCGAATATAGATTATCGCCTTCTGAGCAATGGCACTGAAGTAGATTACTATGTGCCTAATCCAAGCGTGAAGAAGGAGTATTTAGTCTTCACGGGCAGACTGAACCTCTGGGCTAATAACCTAATGATTGATGAAATAGTGGGGAAGATAATGCCTATTATCTGGAAGGAATATCCGAATATAAAACTGCAACTCGTGGGAGCAAACCCGACAAATGAAGTGCTAAAGTTGGCTTCGGATCAAATAGAGATACATCAAAATGTGGTGTCATTTCTTCCGTATTTGCATTCTGCTTTGGCGTTTATACATCCTCACGCTGGTGGCACCGGAATACAGAACAAGCTATTAGAAGCTATGTCTTGCGGGGTACCTGTTATTACCACTAAGACGGGAAATCAGGGTATTCACGGCGTTCATAGGGAAAGTATAATGATAGGGAATTCCAGTGAGGAGATTGCTCACCTAACGCTTGAAGTTATTAGGAATAAGGCACTTGCGGAGAATATCTCGCAAAATGCACGCAAGCTAATCGTAGACACGCATTCCTGGGATTTGGTCTATAAAGACCTCGATACCATAGTGGATGATGTCTTAAATAATAAGTGTTAACTGATTAGTGTACAATATAGTTAGTTGTGGTTAATTAGCTTCTTAGCGTTCTCTAAAGCGGAGTCTGTAATCTCTTCACCACTTAGCATTTGAGCCACCATTTTCACTTTTGCCTCTTCATCTAATGTGCGAATTCTAGTATTCGTAGCATTTCCTTCTATATGCTTAGAAACAAAGAAGTTAGTATCACCGAGTGCGGCTATTTGTGGCAGGTGAGTAATAGCTAAGATCTGGTGTTTCGCAGCGAGTTTCTTCATCAGTAAGCCGGTTTTTTGTCCGATTTTCCCGCTAATACCATTATCAATTTCATCGAATACGAGCATAGGCATTTGTTTGGATTCAGAGATTATATATTTAATCGCAAGCATAATACGGGAGATTTCCCCGCCAGAAGCTACTTCTTTCAGCTGTTTAAGTGGTTCGCCCGGATTTGTGGAGATTAGAAAATATACTTTGTCTATTCCGCTATCGAATAGCTCATTATGCGGGTTTGGGGCGAAGTGAATCT
>JBHADY010000235.1:0-4526 GCA_041855325.1 Ignavibacteriota bacterium | reverse complement strand
AGGCGGTATGATTCCTTCTCCAGATGAAATATTACACAAATTCGATGAATATTTTTTAAAAGGAGCTAAGTAATGAGCGGATTTAATCAAGAAATAATCTCTAAAGAAAACTTGGTTTGGCAAAAACCAACGACTCTTACTCAAAATACATTGCACTACTGTCCAGGTTGCGGCCACGGAACTGTGCACAAAATGATAATGGAAGTAGTTCAAGAAATGGGACTACAAAGCGAAACTATAGGCGTTTCCCCAGTGGGTTGCTCCGTATTCGCATACAACTATATGGACATTGATATGCAACAAGCTGCACACGGCAGAGCCTGTGCTGTAGCTACTGCTATCAAAAGAGTTTTCCCTGAAAAATACGTTTTCACTTACCAAGGTGATGGCGATTTAGCTGCTATCGGTACTGCTGAAACAGTGCACGCTGCTAACCGTGGCGAAAACATCTTAGCTGTGTTTATTAATAACGGTATTTATGGTATGACAAGTGGACAAATGGCTCCTACTACTCTTAGTGGTATGGTTACTACTACTTCTCCAGACGGTCGCGACACTGCTGCTACTGGATACCCACTGAAAATATCTGAAATGCTAGCTATGCTACCTGGCGTTGCTTACGTTACTCGCCACTCTGTGCATAAACCAGCTAACGTAAGAAAACTAAAAAGAGCTATCAAACAGGCTTTCGAATATCAGAAAAAAGGTCTCGGTTTCTGCTTAATCGAAGTAGTTACTAACTGCCCTTCAAACTTGAAGATTAGCGCTGTGGAAGCAAATAAATTCGTAGAAGAAAAAATGTTAGATTACTATAAACTTGGCGATATTAAAGTGCCGGAGGGAAAATAAAATGACTGAAGAAGCTATTTTTGCAGGATTCGGAGGACAAGGCGTCCTCTCTATGGGAATGATGCTAGCTTATGCTGGTATGATTGAAAACAAAGAAGTATGCTGGATGCCATCTTATGGTCCAGAAATGCGCGGCGGTACTGCTAACTGTACTACTATCATTTCTGATTCTCCTATTAGTTCGCCTATTATCTCTGCCTATGATACTGTGGTTGCTCTTAACCAACCATCTGTTGTTAAGTTCGAGCCAAGAGTTAAGCCAGGTGGAACTATTATCGTTGAAGAATCTACAGTTCAAAATTTA
Source organism: Ignavibacteriota bacterium (assembly GCA_041855325.1). Taxonomy (GTDB): domain Bacteria; phylum Bacteroidota; class Ignavibacteria; order Kapaibacteriales; family UBA2268; genus CALLXS01. Next base: position 3,373 of record JBHADY010000235.1, on the reverse strand, counting down.
CCTACTAGAACTGATATCCAAACTATAGTAGTTAAAGGAAACGAAGAAGCTATGAAGCTAAAGAACTTAAAAGTGCTTAATATGATCATCTTAGGTACTTTCTTAGCTGCTCGCAAAACTGTAACTCCTGAAAACTTAGTGAAAGCTTTATACAAAGCTCTCCCTGAAAGACACCACAAATTGATTCCTCTTAACGAAGAAGCAATTAGAGTGGGAATGAGCTACGTTAAATAATATAGTTTCTATTCGTAGAATATCGAAAGGCTGCCCGTTAATTAAATGGGTAGCCTTTTGTATTGTAAATACTTAATTATCAACACAAAAGAAATAATCAAAAGCTATAGCTAATATGCTTTATTAATGCTAATTATGTCGCATAAATTTAGTATATTTGCAGGTTAAGTAATTATTTTTATAGCTTAAGTAATTATTTTCGCAGCTTAAATAATAATGATAAAAATAATATGAATCAAGATACACAAGAAATCACAATTACCAAAGAAAAACTCGATGTAAACACGGGTTTGACCGGAAGAGTGATACTATTTAATGATGAAGATCATGACTTCAACGAAGTGGTTCATCAAGTCATTAAGGCTATTAGATGTAATTTAAGTAAAGCAAGAGAAATTACTTACAAAGCTCACTCTACCGGTAGTTCTATAGTTTTTTCAGGCGATTTCGCAGCATGCCTGCGCGTTAGTTCTATCTTGGAAGAAATTGATTTGCTTACTCAAATCGAGTGTTAATGAAAAGATTAATAGTATTACTACTTGCTTTATTTGCCAACTACTTAGTTGCGTTAGCTAAGCCAATAGAAGATGGCAAAGATATCGAGAGCAAAGCATTGGAATTCAGCAAAATGGTGCTCTCGGCGGACTCTGTATGCGTGAATCCATCTAAGCCTATTGAGCTTTCTAACCGCCTTATAAAGCGAACAGATAAAGCAGTTAATATACTTAACTCATCTATATTATACCAGTCAAAATCCTTACTTGATGGAGAATTCACTTTTAAAAATCCTGATATTCTCTCCACTAATATAATTGAGGAAAACGATTTTGTCACCCTCGAATTCGAGTATCAACCTCTAAATCCGGGCTGGGACACCGTGCGTTTCGGAATTAATTATGAAATAGACGGAGAGCAACACAGTTCCAGCTTTGACTTCATCGGGTATGGCGTTAAACAGAATATAACACTATTCGATGCCATAGGAGCAAGGATATCGAACGATACTATCTATATAGATGAAACCCGCGTGGGCGATTCGCATGCATATAAGATAGTCCTGCAAAATAACTCAAACTTCCCATACGGAATAAATGAGCAATCCATACTGAAGGAGCAGATTAACCAAAACGAAGATGCCTTCGTATTCGACAAGTTCTTCCTTCCCGGCTCTAAACATCTGGCAATTGGAGAGTGCGACACGGCTATTATTCGCTTTTCTCCGAACGACCTGAAGACTTATATAGGCAGGATTATCCTTAATAGCGATATGAACGCCAGGGAAATAAAGAATTTGAATGCATCGGCTCGCCAGTCTATTTTTTACATTTCGGCTCGCGGGGTTGCTCCGCTAATCAGCATAAGCACCGATAGCATTAAGTTTCCCAATATAGAGGCTTCGGCGTCCTGTCCTGTCGCTATAGATACCACTTTCACAATCTATAACAAAGGCACGCAAACTCTGCGTATCAGCAGTATTAAGATAGCTGAGGACTTCGCTGAGATACCATTTCAATTCGATAATGATGAAATTGTTATCACGCCGAACTCTAAGCATACTTTTGCGATTAAGTTAATCACAGACAATCTGGATTTCGATAAGCAATACAACTTCACTCTTAGTCTGAAAAATAACTCTATTAACATCCCTGACTTAACTCTTCCGCTTAGCTTTTCCCTTCAGAAAAGACCTAATCTAAGTCTTTCTGTACCAGAGCTATGCAAGGCTCGAAGCGGTCAGATAATAGAGATTCCTATCATTACAGAGAAAGATATAATTAATAAGGCGAGTGAATTCACTGCCACTCTTTCCTATAATAAGGATATTTTGGAGTATATTACTTACTCGCAGAGTGGCACAGCCAGCGTTACCGCGAACAGCGCCAATGTGCTTGATACGGGCATAGCATCTGTGTTCATCTCCTGCAAAGTTGACAACAATAGCTTCATCGCGGCGGATACACTGATAAAACTTCGTTTCCGGACTTATCTTTCCGACAGCAATATAAGTCCGCTTCTGCTGAGCAATTGCACTGTCGGCAATAGCGATTGCCCAAAGTTGTACGGAATAGATACCAAAAACGGCGAGTTTATTCTTGACTCTATCCCTGGCTTGGACGTCAAACTCCAACTCAAAGAGGTGAAGCCTATAGTCGTGAAAAGCCTTTTCCCTAATCCCGCATTCGATAGAATCTATCTTAATCTCTCCGCTTCGGATATTCGCACAATACACATTGACTTGCTGAATAGCACCAGCGCCCTCGTGCATAAGCTCAGCGATATTAGCTTGAGCAAGGGCGGAAATTCCATCGCAATTGATGTAAATCAGATTCCTCCGGGTTTGTATTACCTGCGAATTAACTACGATAATTATACGGAACTCATTAAATTTAATATAGTTAAGTAATTCATCTTGTTAAGTAATTATTATAATTAATGAAATTAGCCAAGTATATATTGATATTCATTCTCGTGGCGTGCGAGCTATCGGCACAGGGTTTTAACTGGCAGTCCAGTGTCAGATACCCCCAGAAGAATAGCACTATATTCTTGGGTTTGGGCTATAACTTCTCCCTCGCAAAAACAGAAAGCGAGCTTTTCCTATTTGAGCGAGACGTATTCTCCTGTGTGCTGAACCAAGGGCGCACCCACTCGCATAATATATCAATAATCTCAGAGATATGGCTTCCATCCGGATTAGACGCGCTAACATTTGAACTTAACTATTCCGACATTAGCTCCAAATTAGAGGGTTTCCCCTATCCCATATATTACAAAAACGACACACTATTAACTAAAGTATCTAATGATAACTCCATTAAATACATATCGCTTAGCGGATTTTATAAATATAGGATTATGGCGTCTCACTTTGCGGTTTCCTTTGGCGGAAACATTGCTTTGCATCTGAATAAAAATACCACTCACATAGAGGAAGTAATTAGCCACGGGGACAGCTATAATGATGGGACTACTTCGCGTGTAATTATTACTAATGATTTCGCGCAGTCCCCATTAATTATTAGTCCCATCCTGCGACTATCATACGACTTCCCGCTCATTCAGAATATTTATGCAAGCGTGCATTCCGATTTCTCCTTTAACGCCAATAGCTTAGTGAAAGATAATCATTGGCGAAATT
>JBHADY010000234.1:0-5026 GCA_041855325.1 Ignavibacteriota bacterium | reverse complement strand
CAATAGCTTTATTATATTTTACTAATGCTATTTGATAGTCTGTCTGAGCACTAACCATATTGATGTCAGCTAGTAATATTGATGTCTCCGCATCTAATAGCTCGGAGCTTGTAGCTGAACCAGATTTATACTTTTCTTGGGTTACTCTTAGGTTCTCCTGTGCCTGAGCCAATAATAGCTTAGTAGCTTCCATCTTCTTAAACGTTGTATTATAAGCCATCACGGCAGAAGAAACTTCTTGATTTAATCCTTCAGCTATAAGTTCCTTGCCCATTTCAGCTTGGTATAACTGCTCTTTTGCTTGTTCTTCCTGCCTTGAGGAAGCACCCCAACTCCATAAGTTCATACTTAAAGCCAGCGATATATCCCAAGTTCCTCTGAACTCAGCTTTTGATGGGAATATCCTTTGGTTTGGATTGCTAAAATTGTAGTTTGCCATCAGGTTAATCTGCGGGAAGTATGAAGATCGGGCAAGCGTTACACCAGAGTGAGAAGCATTTATCCTCTCTTCAGCTGCTTTTAGTTCTGGACGATTCGCCAGCATTGAGTCTCGAGAAACATTAAGCGATATTTGTTCGGTATTAATTGAGCTTGGACTATCGCTAATATTGAATTTTGTTTCTGTATCTATTCCCATAAGCGTAGCAAGTGCAATTCCTACCATATTTAAGTTATTGTCCATATCAACTAAAGTAAGCTCTAAGTTGGACTTTTGCACTTTAACTTTCAGTAGTTCATTTTCAATTGCCATTCCCACGCTCATAAAGTTTTCAATATCCTTAATATGAGAGCTAAGTTGAATAATACTTTTCTCTATAGATTCCTTAGATTTCACTAACTTATAATAGCCCCAGTAAGTATTTAATACATCGTGAATTAGCGTATTCTTTGATGTTTCCAAATCGTATTGGCTTGCCCTTGTCAGAGCTTCATTAAGAGCAATGTTAGCAGATATTCTAAAACCGGAGAATATTGCTTGCGAAGTGGTGAGTCTTGATGTATAGTTATCAAGTATAGTTGGGAATATTTCAATATTCATTCCCGGTACTTTGAACGGATCAACTGGGCTTAGTTTTGTGTATGAAGCCGTTGCATTCAAAGAGGGATATTGGGCTGTTCTGCTTTCAGCTAATTTTGCTTGAGCTTGGCGAATTTTCGATTCATTCACCTTCATAGATTTATTATTCTTAAGGGCGGTACGCACAGCTTCGTCTGCGCTTAATGTCATAGTATTTGCCGTCCCAGAATAATAAGAAGCAAATATAGCTATTAGAACTAACAGCCACTTATTTATTCGATTCATTACATAACCTCGTAAAGTTTGTTTTGTCATATTTGTCAATATTATCGGGCTTTAGATCGTTGTACATACTAGCGAGCATTTCCTCTGCTTGGTCTAAGTCAATCTTATTGACATTAGAAAATATGCTCATAAGCCCATTATTTGCTATTTCGAGCAGTTGCCTTTGCATTTCGCGTCCCTTATCAGTCAGGAATATTAGGTTATTCCTTCTGTCGTGTGGGTCTTTTTGTCTTATTACCATTTCTTTCTTTTCTAAGGTGTCAATCAATCTTAGAATAGCTGTTTTATCTTTAAAAAGAGCATCGGCAAATACTTGTTGATTAGAGCCTTCGTGGTGCCACATAGCTACAATCATACCGCATTCATCATAAGATAGGTTAATATTATGCTCTGCAATATTCTTAATATAGAATGATTGAAGAAACCTATTGATATGATTCAGCAGAAATCCTATTCTTCTAATTTGTTCTTTATCCATTACTTTTAACTTTAATATATAAGAATAATTAGTTGCAATATAAAACGATTATGTTTTAAGATTGTTGCAATAATATTAAAAAATATAATAATAAAAAGGCTCGCTTTCAAATAGTGAGCCTTTACTTTTAGTATATCTATATAGATTATGAATGCCTTGCTATTAGCTCGAGCATTTCCTTAACTGCTGTTTCAATACCAACATATAAACTGCGAGCAACAATAGAATGCCCAATACTAAACTCACGAAAAGCACTAACCTTGCAAAGTGGAGCAGTATTAACATAGTTTAAGCCGTGTCCGCCAGCTATGATTAATCCGCATTGCACTGCGTAATTTGCTGCTTCCTCTATTCTTTGGAATTCATAGCCGAAGCTATGCTTAAAGTTATTAGCATAAGTACCAGTGTGAAGCTCTACTAAATCAGCTTTAATGTCGGCACAAGCATCGATTTGCTCCTTGCACGGTTCAATGAAATAGCTTACTTCTATTCCCTTTTCGTGGAAGCGTTCAGTCAGCTTTCTGAACTTTTCTTTCTCTCCGACCACGTTTAAGCCGCCTTCAGTGGTAAGTTCTTCCCTTTTCTCTGGAACTATGGTTACCAAGTCGGGACGCACATCTAAGGCGATTTCAATAATCTCTGGATTAGCCGCCATTTCGAGGTCTAAGCGTGTTTGGATTAGCTCCTTCAGGCGATAAACATCCTTATCTTTAATATGTCTTCTGTCCTCGCGTAAGTGGCAAACAATGCCAGTAGCGCCAGCAATCTCAGCCTTCAAAGCGCCGAGAATTGGACAAGGCTCTGTGCCACCGCGTGCATTCCTCAAAGTAGCGAAATGGTCAATATTAACGTTTAGGTTAATCATTTTATCCTCTATTATTATTGTTTAAATATGTTCTCGAATTGTGGCATAACTTCATCTATGTTAGTGAAGTTGTGTCCGCCGTTTGGCGAATAATGAATATGCGCGAAATAGTCAATAAACTTCTCTAAAAACATCTCATTATGCTGCTTGCTTATCACTTCATCATCTTCATTTAGAAAGAGATAAACAAACTTCTCAGCTTCATTTGAATCCACGTGCTTAAGGACTGCTTGCTGCTGAGCACGCACTATATCCGCCTCCCACTGCTCAACGTACTGGCTAACCACGGATTCCTCAATATAGAAAGATGGGTTAATCAAAGAGAGTGTATTCACCTTTCCCGCATTCTTAAAATAGTGATACAGAGCCGGGATAGTCCCCATAGATGAAGCCACAAATGACACTTTATCATAAGATATAATAAGCTCGGATAGGTACTTATCCTCTGCATTTTGATCGAAGTCCTTCTTCAGCGGATACTGCTTATAGAGTTTTACTTCAATTGTGAGAGAATCGCTTTTCATCTCCATTTTATCCTTAAAAATAGTATATTTCATAGGGATATTATGTGGATCAGTATTAAAACCGGAGAAGTATATGATTAGTTCTTTTTTCATCGTGATATTCTCATTATGTGAAACGCAAATTTACATAATATTCTTAAATAAACATAATAATCATTAATATGAAATAATAAAAAACAACCCAGCAGAATGAAATCCACTGGGTTGAATTGCTTTTGCTTTCGCAAGATGAGGAATAATGCTATTATTCTTCGTCTTGTTGTTGCTTTTTGTAAGCATCGATCAATTCTTGTTGAACGTTCGGTGGAACAGCTTGGTATTCAGCATATTCTGAAGAATAAGTAGCTTTACCTTGAGTCATCGCGCGGAGACCAGCTGCATATTTATCAAGTTCAGCAAGAGGCATACGAGCTTTAATAATTTGGTATCTACCTTCGCTTTCAGTACCGATAATAAGACCTCTTCTACTTGGAAGATCGCTCATTACATCGCCCATATATTCATCTGGAACTTTAATGTATACATTATAGATTGGTTCCAAAAGTTTAGGGTTAGCTTGAGTAAAGATATCTTTAAACACGTTCATAGAAGCAGTCTTGAACGCAGCTTCGTTTGAATCCACTGGGTGCATTTTACCGTCGAAGATAGCAACGCGGATATCGCGCACGTAAGAACCAGTTAATGGTCCAACTTGCATTTTATCCATTACACCTTTTAGGATAGCTGGCATAAAGCGTGCATCTATCACACCACCAACGATACAGTTCATATATTCGAGTTTTCCGCCCCATTCGAGGTCTATCATTTCTTTACCTCTAACTGTTAATCCAGCTGGGTTTGGAAGGTCTTCAGTCCAAGGTTCGATAAGCATATGAACTTCAGCGAATTGACCAGCACCACCAGATTGTTTCTTATGTCTGTAGCTACCTTTTACTTGTTTTTGGATAGTTTCTCTATAAGGAACGCGTGGTTCTACGTATTCAGCTTCTACTTTATAGCGGTTAAGTAATCTGTATTTAATAGCTCCTAAGTGAAGGTCGCCCTGAGCTTGAAGAATAGCTTGACGTAATTCTTGAGAGTGCTCAATAAGAACTGTTGGGTCTTCATTGTGAATAGCGTTAAGAGCAGTACCCACTTTTTCTTCTTCGCCTTTAGTCTTTGGAACGATAGCGATTCTCACTTTTGGATTTGGATATTTAAGTGGTTCGTAAGCTACGTTTAAGCCTTTTTCGTGAAGTGTGTGAGATATTTGAGAAGATTTTAGCTTCACAGCTGCACCAATATCGCCAGCAGAAAGAGCTTCTACTTCAGTTCTCTTCTTGCCGAATACAGCAAAGATTTGGTTAATTCTTTCAGTTGCATTCTTTTGTTCGTTTACTAAGTCAAGACCTGGCTTTAAAGTACCAGTCATAACTTTAAAGAAGTACATTTCGCCTAAGTTTTGTTCTGATAACATCTTATAGATGAAAAGAGAAACAGGAGCTTTAGGGTCAAGTTTAATTTCGTTACCATCAGTTGATTTTTCAGGCATTACTTCGTCTGGAGCTGGGAGGTAATCAATAGCAAACTGCATAATAGTTTGAGTACCGATATTGCCTCTACCAGAAGCGATAAGCACTGGGAAGATTTGTCTGTTGATGATAGCATCTTTTAATCCACCTTTGATTTCATCATCAGTTAATTCGCCAGCGTCGAAATACTTATTCATTAAATCATCATTAGTTTCAGCGATAGCTTCCATAAGCTGACCGTGGTAGTTTTCATAGTCAGCATCTTTTTCGATTGGAGATTCTTTCGCATCGCCTTGGCCAGCGAATTCATAAGAAATACCTCTTAATACATCATTGATCTTATTG
>JBHADY010000233.1:0-3009 GCA_041855325.1 Ignavibacteriota bacterium | reverse complement strand
TTCTGTAGTGTCTTTCACTAACGGTCTGGATTTGCCATAACCTTTTGTTTCTATTCTACTGCTCTTTATTCCATTCTTTACTAGCCAAGCTTTCACGGCATCGGCGCGTTCTTTAGATAGTTTCATATTGAAGTCATCAGAGCCGACGTCATCTGTATGCCCTTCAAGCACGCAGTTCATACTATTTTTTTCTTTCAATAGTTCTAATAAATTCTCTAAATCTGGGATAGATTCATCATTTAGAGTAGCTTTATTGAAGTCGAAAGTAACCAATAAGCGAGTGGAGTTCTTGGATAGCTCAATATTCTTATTTAGTTCGTTTCCTTCTGCATTTTCAGGGATAGTGAATTTCTCGGAGTAGAAGAAGTAATCCGGAGCAGTTGCCGTAACGGAATAAGTGTGTCCCGGTTTTAGCGTAACGAGGAAGTCCCCGTTTTCGTCATCGCTTGTGAATTTAGCAATTCTTATGTTTGTTTTAAGGTCTGTAATAATCACTTGTGCAGCGATTGGCTCGGCACTTTCTTTGTCTAACACTTGCCCGCTAACGAATATTACGGGCTTAGCTTCGTGTGGGTTCGGCACAGCGTGGTAAATATCCAAATTGCCTTTTCCGCCATCTCTATTAGAAGTGAAGTAAGCGTTATTTGTATTTTGCACTGGCACATAGAATAGCTCATCTGCCTCGGAGTTAATAGGCTTACCAGCATTTTTGGGAGTGGAGAATGCCGAACCGTTTAACTTTGAGAAATATATATCGAATCCGCCCAAAGAACCGGATCTATTTGATGCGAATGAGAACGTAGAGCCGTCAAGTGCAATTACAGGGGACATCTCATCACTTGATGAGTTCAGTTCGGAGACGTTTCGTGCTTTGGACCAGCCTTCTGATGTGCGAGTGGAAACATAAATATCAGTTCCGCCTTTTCCGCCGGGTCTGTCGCTGGTGAAGTATAGAGTTTGTCCGTCAGAGGAAAGGGTAGGCTGAGAGTCCCAATATCTGGAGTTTACACTAGGACCGAGGTTAATGATATCCACCCATTTTCCTTTCACCTTTTTGGCACTATAGAGGTCTGTTCTTCCCTCGCCAGATTGGTCGTGTGCGAATGCAGCAAATATCATATAATTTCCATCAGGTGTTAGCGTTACGCTACCAGCTTGCTCAGCATCGTTTACGTCGCCACGAACGCGTGATTCTATTGTAAGCTCGCTATCTTTACCGCGAGTAACTTCAAATACTTGTTGCTTTCCGCTTATGTCGCTAGTAAAGTACATCTTTCGACTATTCTTAACTAAAGTAGTAGCGAAATCATCAGCTTCTGAGTTAAGCTCATTTACTGGGGTAATTACTATCTGAGCTGACAAATAATTGCAATTAAGTAAAGCTACAAGTAGTAATAATATAGTATAGTTAAATCTTATTTTCATTATCATCTCCTTTAAAAATTATACCATAATCCTAAAACAAATTGCAGAGTGTGCAATCTCCTATTCTTGATCTCAGTCTTTAGCGGGATATTAGTTCCAAAAATCACATCATTAAGGACTTGATCTTTGGACGGAGGAGTAATGAAGTATTGAAATCTCGCCTGTGGCACTAAACTAAGTTGTTTTGTTAGCTTAATATCATATCCCAATCCAAAGTCAATAGCTGTGCGATTACTATAGATTAAATCAGCGGGAGCTTCACTCTTAATTTTCGCACCTTGAGTACCTAAGAACGTAACTTCTGAATTCGGATTACTAGTTGCGTTATGCACGGAAATCAGATATAGTGCATTAATGTTAGGATCAAGAGAAGTAATGTTTACCTCGGATCTCACCGGCTTTAGCAAGAAATCGAAGTGCAGTCCCACAGTGGCGAAAAAGCTCTCAGTAAAATTATGGCGATAGTTCAGAGCTACTGAAGCCCAGTCTGAGAAATCTAAGTACTCAACTTCTGCGTCTGCTATAGATCCCATAATAGTAAAATCAGTTACATTTCCTTTGGTCTGGAAGTTTTTCACTTCATATCCTATTCTTGCTTGAATGGCAGAAGTGCGATTAAAAGAGTAATCCAAAACCAAAGCTAAGTGTGGGCTAATTCCGCTGGAGTTCACAGTTGGGTCTAATATTGTGCTTCTCGTAGCAGTTACATTAGGCGGAATTACCCCGGTTTCCCAGAAAATATCGTGAGCATAAAAATTCACATTGGCACCGCCCTCAATTCCTAAGCGAAAGCCACTTCCGTCCTCACTTTGAGAGTAAGTATTTTTCGGGGTGAAATTGCTCGGAGCTATCGCCCCATCGCGTGGTCTTAGCACGTCTTCGCAAATAGCACCTTGCAGGGAAAGAAGTAGTGCTATTAATGAGTTAATTATTATTTTTCTTATCATAGCTTATTCCTTAAATGATTATTAATAATAAATATAAGCAATACCTCTGCAACTTACAATATTATATTGAAAAAAACAAATTAATAATGAAAAAGCAAAATAAAATATTAATATGCAACATATTTTGTATTTTTGTAACTTTGAGAGAGATATATGTGTCTTACAATTGTAAAAGCTATTAAATAATGAATAATATGCCGATATTCGAAGGACATAATACGAATCAGGATATTAACCTCGAGAAAGCCCAGAGGGAATTCGCCTCTGGCTCAGTCGAAGCCTTTAACTTCCTGTATGAAAGGTATAACCGCAAGTTATACTGGTATTGTGTGCGTATGCTCGGCAATAGCGATGCTGCAAAAGATGCCTATCAAGAGGCATTCATTAAGGTGTATGATAAACGCAGTGAGTTCCAAGGCGAAAACTTCGCTTCGTGGCTATTCACCATAGCAAGGAATATATGCTTGAATATTATTCGCACACGAAGAATATATGTGGAAATTGAAGAAGATGCGCAAGTTACTGACCACGTGCGAGAATCGGACATAGGAATGAGAGAGTTCATAGAAAAAGCACTCGAAAAACTGCCTATTACATACCGCGAAGCACTTATTCTGCGAGAATATCAAGAATGCAC
>JBHADY010000232.1:0-5762 GCA_041855325.1 Ignavibacteriota bacterium | reverse complement strand
CGGCAACTTCTGATAGTTCTGCTAAGAATAATAGCTATTATCCTCTTAGTATTCTGGTTTTCAATTTGTTTAATTAAATTGAATACATAGCTTATTTCATCTCGTATATTACTCACATACCATTTATCTAAGAAAGAATCATCTGATTTTTGCCTCAACTCAATACCATATTTTTCAACAAGGTCGTAGAATTTTTGAAGAAACTCGTTTTCTTTTTCTTTAGAGTATGAAGATTCATCGATTTCTTTGTTTCTTATTTTATACTTATACTCTACAGCAGGAAAATATTGCTTGTTATACTCTCCTAATTCTGCTATAAGTTCCTCATTGAAAGCGATAATATTCTTTTCAGATAAAAATGATTTCAGCTTATGACTTATCAATTTGCAGGTGCTCTGAACCTCGAATAAATCATATTTACATATCTTACTATTACTAAGAAATGTATTAAACTCTGAGATATCCACTCCAATTGCATTTATTCCTAATTCATTAGCTTGAACTAAGGTAGTACCACTACCTGAAAAAGGATCAAGAACAATATCATCTTTAGAGAAAACAGATTTTTTTTTGAATTCATCTGTATGCTCATCTAAGAAATACTCTACCAACTGTGGAATAAATTTTCCTTTGTATGGATGCAATCTATGAACATGCTTGGTTGTTTCTGCTTCTTTATATTGAGAAAAAGATAAATGCCAATTTAGATCATCACCAAGTTTATCACGCCAATTATCTTCCTTACTTTCAAATTGGGATCGATAATATTGAGATAATTCAATTTCGCTTACTTTTGTTATACCATTTTCGATTACACGCCTAATCCTACCATATTGAATTAAATAGGAAATATTAGCAGTAGTAATATTTCTATTCAACTTTGCACTTGCCCATTGGCTTGCTTCTTTTATTGATAATAATGTACTCAAATTGCCTTCCTTAATTTTTTTCGTTAATCTACCTTCACCGGCAGCCTGAGCTTAACCTGAGTATAGCCATTATTGCTGAAAATACGGAACTGATAATCGTATATCTCCATTATCTTCTTCACTATGCCAAGACCCAAGCCTATGCCCTGCTGCTCCAAATAACCACGATTGAACTGCTTAAATGCACCAATATTGCGAATGTCTATGTCCTTGAACTCCGCTCCCGTGTTCGAGATGCAAATCTCCAAGAAATCATTCACTCGCTTTGCCTTCACGACTATATTATGCACATCATCGCTGAACTTAATCGCATTATCCATAAGCTCGCACATCATCTTCTCGAAGTGATCCTGGTTCATAATTAGCGATACATCGCTGTTCTCAGCAAACTGCATCTCTATATGCTCGTCCTTGTACTCCGGTTTTGATATAATGCAATTACGCATAAGCGAGAATACATTTTCCGTAAGTAGCGGACTATTCGCCTTATCGAAAGTGAATAGATTAACAAAGAATAAATAGCTATTGAACATCTTATTCAGCCTCTTTGCAGAAGTCTTTATGACTTCTGCCACCTCCTTAACCTCTTCTTTTCCCATAGCATCGGCATTGTTTAGCAGCATATCAGAGTATGCAGAGATAATAGTCAGCGGCGTGTTCAGCTCGTGAGGAAGCGTGGAGGCAATATTCTTGCTAGTATTATTGACCTCCATCGATACCTCTTCTTTTATGAGATTATGCTTCAGTAGGCGTGCTCTAATCGCACTAAGGAGCACATCATCGGAATATGGCTTGCTAATGTAATCATCGGCGCCTAAGTCCATTCCCTGCCTTTGGTCGTTTAAGTTGGACTTAGCAGTCAAGAAGATGAATGGTATATTCTTAGTCGTGTCGTTATTTCTAATAATATCAAGTACTTGATAGCCATCGAGACCTGGCATATTTATGTCACACACGATAAGATCCACGGGATTATGGAGCGCGTAGTCGGCTCCGTCTGTTCCGTTCGGAAATGCAGCGACTTCATAGTCTTCCAATTCGAGAATAAACTTCAAATTCTCTAATAATTCTACTTCGTCTTCAATGATTAGAATTTTATACATTAGCCTTCCTTGCTTAGTTTTGTCTTACTTTTTTTCCTTAAGTAAATCTTTAATTTCAGTTAATAAAGTATCAGTAGTGCTCATTGTTGGCTCAGCTGGTGCTGGTTCTGGCTCTTGTTTCTTCTTTAGCTTGTTCATCAACTTGACCATTAAGAAGATACACATAGCCAAAATGAGGAAATCTATAGTTGTTTGAATGAAGTTACCTATATTCAAAGTAACTGCTGGGACTGCTGCACCGGCAGCATCTACTGTTGCATCTTTCAGCGTAATCTTAATATCACTGAAGTTTAGTCCACCGATTAATAATCCGATTGGTGGCATAAGTACATCATTTACCATGGAGCTAACTATCTTGCCGAAGGCACCGCCGATGATGATACCGACAGCCATATCGATTACGTTGCCACGCATAGCAAATTCTTTAAATTCGTTAATTATCTTCATAATCACCTCTAATTTAAGTTAATAATACTGTTAATTGTAATTTATGCTTTTGGATGAGCCTTCTTATAGGCTACTTTTAAGTTTTCTATGGATAGGTGAGTATAGATCTGAGTTGCCGATAAACTCGAATGTCCCAGCATCTCACTCACGCTTTGTATACCTGCTCCATTGTTCAATAGATGCGTTGCGAAGCTGTGACGCAGAACGTGCGGACTCTTCTGTTCGCACTCGCTAACGCTTATCATAGCAGAGTGTATTATCCTATATGCTTTCACTGGGCTTAGCCCATCCCCATTTTCATCTATAAAGAGGAAATCGCTAGGGTTTTCGCATATTTCACTGCGACGGATTATGTACTTACGTATTGTTTGCTTTGCTGTTTCACCGATTGGCACAGTTCGAGCTTTTTTTCCTTTTCCCATCACTTTTATGAACTCTGCCTCAGCGGAGAAATCCCCCACTTTCAGCTGAAGAGCTTCGCTTATGCGCAATCCGGAGCTATAGATTAGCGAAATCAGAGCTTTATTGCGCGTTTGCTCGGCTATGTCTTCATCGAAACTATTAAGCAGGGCGACAACCTCTTTCTCCGTGAGATAGCTCGGCAGCTTCTTCTCCTTCTTTGGCGATAGCACCAAACTTGCCGGATTCACGCTTATATATCTCTTTCGCTTCAAGAAGGTGAAGAAGGACTTCACCGCGCTGAGTTTAAGCTTTAGTGTAGTTTTGGATTTATTCCTCTCATCGAGGTAGCCGAGGAAGGGGCGTATATCATTTTGCTGTATATCTGCCACCTCTTCGGTTTGAATATTGCTTTCTTCTAAGTATATTGCAAAATCCCTAAGCGCCGTGGAGTAAGTAGTTATCGTATTCTCTGAATACATCTTCTCATAGCGCAAATAATCCAAGAATTTATCTATTGCTGAATAAATATGCATACTATTCGACTAATTGATTCTTAATAGCATAATGCGTTATTTCTGCATTGTCTTTCATATTCATCTTTCGGAGTATATGCGAGCGGAATGTGCTTATCGTCTTAACGCTTAGGTTCAAATCCTTAGAAATAGTAGAAACAGACTTACCAGAGGCTATCATACACATAACTTGATATTCTCGGTCGGAGAGGGTCTCGTGCGGAGGCTTATTAGAGTCAGTATCTAAGCTGGTAACCAAGGTATCGGCTACGCTATTTGATATGTACTTCTTCCCGGTGGAAACCACGCGTATAGCTTCGATTAGCTCGTCCGGAGCGGATTTCTTATTCAGATAGCCAGCTGCACCTGATCGCAATGTACGCACGGCGTATTGCTCTTCCCTATGTACGCTGAGCACAAGTACGGGCAACTTTGGGAATTCTGCTTTTATATCCTTAAGCACTTCTAAGCCGCTTCTGCCGGGCATAGTGATGTCGAGAATTACCACATCAAACTCCTGCTGATGTAGCTTCTCCATAAGTTCTTGCGAGTTCCCAGCCTCTGCTTCCACTTTCATTTCCATTGTATCGTCGAGGATTTGCTTTAATCCTTTTCGCACTATGGCGTGATCATCTGCTATTACTATTTTTATCATATACTCTTTCTCTGTTTAGGAATAGTCAAAATTATCTTTGTTCCGAAGTGCGGACTGCCAGTGATTTCTACGTATCCGCCTACAGAGCGGGCGCGTTCATTTATGGCGAAAAGCCCGAAGCTTTCGGGGGCATCTATCTGTTCGCGAGTGATGCCGACGCCATTATCCCATACTGTTAGTTCGACTTTATCTGTATCTTCCCCGAAGATTACTTCAATCGAGCTAGCCTTAGAATGACGTATTACATTAGTTAAAGTTTCTTGTAAAATTCGGAAAATTACGGTTGCCACGTCGCTATCGAGGTTCAGCTCTTCGGGGTCGAGTACTAATTCATAGTTTATTCCGGATCGCTTCTTAAAATCGCTGAGCGCCCATTCTATCGCGGCATTCAGCCCGAAGTGGTCTAATATGTCCGGACGCAACTTGGTCGAGATATTCCCCACTCTGTCTATGGTTATGTCTATTAGCTCTTTCATTTCGACGATTTTATTCTTCAGCACAGGCTGCAGATCGGTCAGCTTGCTTTCTATCCAGGAGAGATCCAGCTTTAGTGCAGTAAGCTCCTGCCCAAGCTCGTCGTGAACCTCAAAGGCGATTTCCTTTCGTTCGTCCTCGCGCACGGTCTCTAAGTGAGCAGCGAGGTTTCGCAGCATTTCGCGGGATTTCTGCAGTTCTTGCTCTGCGAGTTTCGCCTCGCTTATGTCTCTTTCAATAGCAGAAACGCCTATCTTCCTGCCGGTGGAATCACTCAGCGGACATATAGTAGTAAAAGTAATTATCCGCTCTCCGTCCTTGCGCAGGCGCACCGCCTCGAAGCGTTCCATCTTCTCGGAGCGCATCACGCGTTCTATAATTTCGTATAGTTCTTTTCTATCTAATGGGAGGACTATTCGATTTATGCTTTCGCCGATTATCTCCTCTTCCTTGTAGTTGTAAATCGCCTCGGCACCGCTGTTCCAGCTGATAACCTCTCCGGAGAGCGTCAGACCGTAAATAGCGTCGTCGGTCGACTCCACCACAGAGGAAAGCAAGTTCCAAGTATTCTCCAAACGCATACGCGAGGTGATATCGCGGGCGATAACAATAGCCCCATACACATTATTGGACGCATCAAGTAGCGGGATACCCGTTAGTTCCCAGTAAGTCGCTCCGCGTGTATTCAAAAATGAAGTGCGGTACTGCACGCCGTTCTCTATCTGCTTGGAGTCTATAGCCCACTTCGCATAAGCATCAACGAAAGAGCCACGCTCATAGTTAAAGTACTCATAGCCGAAGCTACCGATAATCTTAGGAGCATACTTCACCACTCGTTTATTCGCCCAGACAACGCGCAGCTGCAAGTCCAAGTGGAAGATGAAATCCGGCACGGCATCCAGCACGCGCTGCAGTTGGTCGCGGGTCTTTTCCTGCTGGGATTCCGCCTTTTGCTTTGCCAGTTCCGCAGCTTTATAGTCTGCCGTACGGCGATACGAGAAAAACATAAAAGCGAAGAGCATAAGCACGGAGAAGATGAGCAATTCCCAGACTACATCTTTTAGTTTATCGGAGACGAATTCCTCGAATAATCGCCTAACATCAAAGCTGAAGAAAACCAAGAATTGCAAAAAAACAAAAATAGAGATAATGAGCATATCTTTCAACAAGTTAGAACGCTCACTCTTATGTATCCATTTCCGTATTTTATCTATGATTTTCAATAATTTACTTACAGCTT
>JBHADY010000231.1:0-2879 GCA_041855325.1 Ignavibacteriota bacterium | reverse complement strand
ATACCTTCAGCAGGTATGCACCGACTGGAATGTCATCAATATTTGCTGTAGTTGTATTATTTGTATTAACAGGACTAAGCGACTTAATAAACCTATTATTTACATCGTATAGTTCTATTTTCTCAATATCACTAAGTTCTATGTTTATATAGTCAGTAGCAGGATGAGGGAAGATCTTCACTTCTGGCTTTGCTTCGTCCAAAACGGAGCTGGACATCTCAAGACGATTCATTATAGTTCCGCCTTTGCCCAAGCAGTGCGAAAAGTTAAACTCAGGCTGTTCAAAGTACATAATGTTATTAATATTTACGTCTAATCCGACTATATGCGATTGCCACTCAGTGCCATCATAGGTCTTATAGAACATCTCGCCATTCTCGCAGAAAGCAAAGCAATTGTTATTCTTAGTAATCAAGAATGAAGTAACATCGCTCTGAGTAGGGAGTTGTTCTAATTTAGCTTTTTTATCATCAGGTGAGTAAAAGAGTATTTGTCCCATCGAGCCAGTGAAGATTAAGCCTATATCCTTGCCCACGCCGAAGTTATCAAAGTCTATATTCTTTAGCTGCACATTATTAGGAAGCAAGGTATTGATATACCATCCGAGTGAATACCAAGTTATGCCTTTATCTTCTGAGCGGAGAACGCAGCCATTTTCTCCGATAACATAGAGCGTACCTTTATATAGAGTGATATGATTAAGGTCGTCATTCGTAGGAGTGTTGATTTTTTCCCAAGTTCGTGCATTATCTGTGGAGCGGAGTATAGTACCTTTATCGCCAACGAGGAAGCCAATATACTCTTCGCCCATTTTGTAGAAGCGTACTTTATTGAGGTCTGTTTCTGCCTTCAGGTTTAAGTTTTCCCATTTCTTTAACATGGAACTATAAGTTGTGTATAATTGATTATTTTCAGTAAGCACAATAAGAGCGCCACCTTCATCAACTGTTAAGCTCTTTAAATCTACATCACCGGGTATTTCGATGTTTCCCAAAGTATAATGTATTGTTCTATATGCGGATAGAGGGCTTTTGTATGCAACCGTGAACAAAGTGTTGTCATCAGCTACAAAGCAATATTGATATAGCTCAGATTCGGGGTATATGCCATAGTAAATAGCATCGTTGATGTTCTTAGTAAACCTGCAATAAGCTTTTTTGATAAACATACTTTGGTCTTTTTCTCTAATAAAGTATGCACCATCGTCCCCGACTATGTGGAACTCTCCATCTATTATTGTAACAGCATTTAAGTCGCTTTTAGTGTATGTTCTTGTGCTTTCTTCGAACCAAGACTTCCCGCCATCGAAAGTGTAATAGGAATAGCCCTTGTCGCAAGCAACTACTCCCACATTTTCATCTTTGAAAAATATATCATTGGCATCTTCTTTGTGCGGCAGGGTATTTTTGAAAAATACGCCGAATGATTTATCATAAATCAATACTTCGCCACCACCACAAGCAGCTAATACCACACCATCCTTCCTAAAAGCGAGGGAGTTAATTGGTTTATCCGTATTAGAAGCAATAGTAAACCACTTGCCATTTTTCAGGCATATTATCTTTCCTTCTCGCGTTCCGAAGAAGCCGACGCCATCGTGGAAAGCCACAGCCGTAAGGCTTAATAGTGATTTAAGTGGTATAGTCCCAACAGTCCAATTCTTTCCATTTCCGCGAATATAGGAGTTCTTATCTCCGACTACCCAATATTCATCTGCTTTCGCATCATATGCCATTTTACGATAAATGGTATTTGGTTCGCCGATTTGGAGCACCTCTTGAGGATTATTAATATTGTGCATTTTGCCATTCGCTATGATGGCGTAATTATCAATGAAACCAATTATCTTTTCCTTAATATTAATCCCCATTGGCATAGAGTTGTTCATATACAAAGCTTTAATGATTTTGGCGTAGTAATAAAGCCATCATCAGCACCAATGTACTTATGGTCATTGCTGAACACGTGATAATCTGCCTTGGGAACGCCGGGATTGATATATTCAAAATTCATTGTAGCTGTGTGATCAAGTTGAGCAAAAGCCTGAGAGCACATCAGAAGTGTGATTGCTAAGGTGAGAAGCACTTTCTTCATATTAAGCCTCGTTAATTAAATTTAAAAAGTATTTTTTTTAGTCAATATCGCAGACGGAGTAAGTTGTACTATATTGTGCTTAATATGAGGAATATTTGCTTATTTTGTTAATATTTATTGGTATTTACTACTTTATTTTGTTAACTTCTTGATTAATTTCTCTCTATCGCGATAGTCCGGCATTACTTCGCCAAGGAGGGAATAGAAGTTTTCGCTGTGGTCTAAGTGCTTAATGTGGCAAAGTTCGTGCATAATCACGTATTCTATGCACTTGATGGGCAGTTTTATGAGGTCTGCGTTAATCATTATGGAGTTTGTACGCGGAGAGTACGAGCCCCAGCGCGTTTTGGAGATGCGTATCTTCAGGTTGGGGTAATTATTGTCTATATGCCTTGCTATGCGAGGGAATATGCGTCTTAATATGGTTTGATACACATAAAATGCTGTGAATCGCCTCCAGGAGAGCACAGTTGCCTCTATATCAACGCGTTCGGGATTACGTAGGTTCATCTCGAGTGTGTTATCTACTATATGGATTTTGACTTTATCTGCTTGCTTAATTACTATGGGCAGTCTTTCGCCGAGGTGCATAATCCATTCGCGGTCTTCGCCCAGCCTTTGAATTTCCCGCTTTTGTATTTTCTCGATTTTCTGCATTATCCATTCCATATTTGATAATACGAAACTATCCCCTTCGGATAGGGGCGTGAGTATGGGCAGGGTGAGCGATATTGAGGTGTCCGGCTTTATGCGCAGTGTGAGTCGCTTTACTCTTTTGTATGTGT
>JBHADY010000230.1:0-6815 GCA_041855325.1 Ignavibacteriota bacterium | reverse complement strand
GTAAGAGACCCCCTTGTGTGGCTTAAAAGATACGCAGAGCCTTATTTTACCAAAGTACCAGTTGGGGAGTATGAGCTTGAAACTTTAGTTGCCGAAATAGAAGAAGGTTACTATAGATATATCGCAACCAGAGTGAGATTCAATGATAAAGATTCTGTCGTTTATCACCAAGCTCTGGAGGGAGATGAAAATTTAGACGATGTCGAAGATGATAGCATCTTCGGCTTTAATGTAGATGCCGGACTTGCAACTATAGTTGATACAAACACAAGAGATGCTTATTGTGATTTTGAAGAAAAGTGGTACAAGGAAAATCCAGAAAAGAATATTTATGATGATTTCTTCGCTGAAGAGTTTAAAAAAAGCTACTTGGAGAAACCAGATTTTCAAAGAGATGGCGGAGATTGGATAAACTTTAATATTCCAAATACTGAGTATTCAATACCTATGATACAATCTGGCTTTGGTGATGGACAATATCCCGTATATTTTGGCTATGATGAAGATGGAAACCTCTGCGATCTAGTAGTTGAGTACATAACTGTAGATGATAGCTTAGCCGATGACGATTCCGAAGATGAATTTCCGGAATTTACTGAAATATCAAGTAATGTCTTTTGGTCTTTTAGTCAAAAAAACTACGACGACGCGAAAGTATTCGCAAAAGAACTAAAGGAGTATAATGATGATATGGATAATGAGCTAACAGAAGCTGAATTGGACGAGGTAGTCTTAGAAGAAACAGAACTTATAATTTCCTATGAAGCTTGGATTTCTGATACTTCTGAAGTTAAGGAAAACGAGGTACTTGATATGGAAGAAGATGAAGAGCTACTTGAAGAGGACAAAGAAGACGGAATGTGGCAAGTAGAGATTTTGGCTCACGTGAAATCTGACTCTAAAGAAGGCTTCACTTTGAGGGAAATCTTGCAAAAAGCGCATAATCAGATGGCTAATAAAGAGCTTGGCGATCATATTTTCTTCGAGGGCTTCGAATTTATGGGACGCGAATCAGATGCTTATGGTCTGATAGATGGCGAGGAAGAGCTTCCTGTCTTTTTTGTAATATGCGGTAGCTAAGAAAGCCACAAAATATAGGTTACGCAAAGGAAAAAATTATGGCAATTGATGGTGTTTCAATAATTGATAGCGACAGCGCTTATGATATTTATAACGACATAGTAGAGCGTTATAAAGATGGTGAAGACGTAGAAAAGATAAAGCAAGAGTGGCTCGCCCAGGAAAGTAATTTCTGCATAGACGAGCTCTTTGCTGAAATCTATTGGACTGCCTTCGCCTATTCTCTTTGGAAAATAGGGCATTTAGATGATACGATAAAAAACAAGGCACTGTCCCTTATTTCCAAAGGTGCGAGCGAACTTTGGAATCAAATAGACCCAAAAGCTCAAAAGCAAAGACAAAGAGTATTGGATAAATTAGCTACTCGCCTGCAAAGCGAGAATGCTAAGCCTATAAAGATTCCTAAGCCGCCAAAGAAAAAGAAAGAGCCTTTCTTCCAAGTAGGCGATGTTCTTGCTATTGAAATGCCCGAAGGCTATGGTGCGTGCTTTGTCTCCTCTGTGGAACAATCTCCGCGGAAGATAGAATATCATTTGGCTTGCACTCGCTTGTTGCAAGATACTTTCCCAACGATGAATGATTTCATTATGAGTGAAATAGCTTGCGGAAAGAATAATACCGAGTATGCCCTGAAAACAGACTGCTGGATGAATCACAAAAATTTAGAGCAGTTATTGCCATTTATAAAAAAAATAGGCAAAGTGCAGCTTTGTCCCTATAAGTTATGGGTTTTATCGCCTGCATCTAAATTAAAAAATATCTACGAAGAAATCACCGCAGATACCGGCATTTGGGGGCTTCCTTTAATGGAAACTCATAACATAGTAGAGGATATTGTAGAAGATAATAGCATACCTGAAACTTGATTTTTTGATTTATCAATTTATCTCGATAGAATAATGCCAATATTAACTGAAAAACAAATACAGTACGGCTTCGATTACTTTCACAAAGACGAGGAATCACCGCGCAGCGTAATCGAAGTGTCTGAGTATAATGGAGATACATCTCTAACGATTAACTGTACTCAGCTGGGCGATATGTTTACTCCCCAGTTTGATACCGCTAAAAAGAAGAAGCGTGTACTAAGTGAGTGGATAGATTTTTTATCCGAGAATACCACTGCATTTACTGAGCTGAACTTCGGAACGAATCTTCCTCAAGAGTTATTCGATGCCATTTGTCGGCAGGAAAACCTCAGAAAGCTAAATATTAAATGGGGCAGATATTCGGACATTAGCAATATCAGCAATCTGAAACAGCTGACTTACTTGCATATTGGCGGAGGTGCAGGTGTGCAAAGCATTGAATCGCTGAGCAATTTAGAGAACCTTGTTGCGCTATCGATAGAGAGTTTTCACAAAATTGATGATTATAGTTTATTATCGCGTCTAAAAAACTTAGAGAGTTTATCTATTGAAGGCGATTCTCTCTCGCCTAAGTATATTAGCATTAATTCTTTGGATTTTCTCCGAGATATGAAACAGTTGCGTTTCTTCAGATTGCTTTCTGCGCGGCTTCAAAGCAAGGATTATTCGCCGGTCTTAGCTTTTGAGAACATAGAACATTTAACCCTGCGTTCCGGCAAAGAAGTGAAAGCACTATACAGTGAGTTTATCAGACTGCCCAAGTTAAAATATGGCTTATTAGTAGAGAAGCCAGAGCTATATGCTTTATCTTAAAGAATTTTAGAAGGATATTTATGAAATACTATACTCATTTGTGGAATTCTTTCAGGTTTATTGTAACTCCTTTGGAGTTGAAAAATGTTTTGAAGGACTTTCATTTTGTAACTTTTACTCGTAGAGTTCCTGCTGATTACATAGAATCAGATAGAAGCGATTTTTTCGAGAGATATAACACATTTTATGATAAACTTTCGTCTGGACAAAAGCTAAACTTGAGGCAAGATGCTGAAATAGTTGATATTGCGACAGCAGGTATAGCCAAAGATCTAAAAAAATGTACTTATTCTGAGAGCTTCCAAGATATACAAGATGGTAATTTATATAAAATTAGTGATTTCGAAGAACCTCAAGTAGGAACTAATCTTTTTACTCTAAGAATTAGTGATGATAAGAAGCTAAGCACCAAATATTCTTATGTACAATTTCCAGAATTTATTGTGGGCTTGGAAATAAATTACCCCAAAAAGATTATTTTTCGCGATAGTGTGTCGTGTGAAAACGGAGATGTTATAAAGCTTTGTACAGAATTAGAGTCTTATGAAGTTTATACAGAGATTCGTGAGCGAATAAAAGGAATTACAAAAAACTTAGCTTTTAAAATATCTGATAAGGATTATAAGACAACAATTAGAGTAAGCGAATCTGCGAGGAGGGATTTCCTGAATTTTTATTTCTCTAAATACCATAGAGTTATTGAATAATTTATTAGTGTTTCTATGCAAGCAGAAAATTAGAATTGTAGAAGGATTAGATAGATATTAATCTGAAATAAGGAAGTATAAATACACTCTTATTTCAAGTTTATGCGTTAAATTGAAATAAAGATGTTATTTTTGTACTCTTATTTCAAGTTATTGTAGTTTTGTGATGAAAGATAATCGAGCTGGAAAATATAGAACTAACTTATCAAATGAAGCGGAATATCGCTCGTTTCTGCCAGCTCCGCTGCCGCCGGAGCCGAATATAGAAATTGATAGCAATATGCTCTCACTATTGATAAAAGCGAATAATACAGTTACTGCGCTTGAAAATATAGCTCAAAGAATTCCAGATTTGGAACTCTTCATTTATATGTATGTCCGAAAAGAAGCTTTGATGTCTTCGCAAATTGAAGGAACACAGGCAACCCTTGAAGATGTACTCGATCCTTTAATAGCCGAAAATACAAATCGCGATGTGGCAGATGTCGTTAATTACGTGAAAGCGACTGAGTACGCAGTGGAAAGGCTTAAAACTTTCCCGCTGTGCAATAGACTGATAAGGGAAGCTCACGCTGTATTGATGGATGGTGTTCGCGGACAGGAGAAAAGTCCGGGTGAGTTTAGATATTCGCAAAATTGGATTGGCGGAAAGGGCAGTAACTTAAAAACAGCTTCGTATATTCCACCTAACCCAGAGGATATGGCGGTTGCTATGTCTGATTTAGAAAAGTATATGAATGATGAGGATTCTCTCGACAATTTGATACGAGTAGCGCTAATTCATTACCAATTCGAGACTATACACCCTTTTTTAGATGGGAACGGACGCATTGGTAGGTTGCTGATAACACTCTATCTTATGGAAAAGAAAGTACTTGCTACTCCTACACTATATATTTCTTACTTTCTAAAGAAAAATCGCATTGAATACTACGATAGGATGACTGAAGTAAGAACTAAAGGCAACTACGAGCAGTGGGTGCGCTTTTTTCTTAAGGCTATACAAGAGTCGGCTGAAGACGCCATACAAACTATTGATAATCTTACTCCGCTTCGCAAGAAAAATGAAACTTTGATTGATGAGCTGGGACGTGCAAATAAGAATGCAAAATTAGTATTTCGCTATTTGGATTCACATCCTATCATTGACATAAAAATGACAGCAGATAAACTTGGCTTGTCCTATAATACGGTATCATTTGCTGTGAAGAGGCTAATAAACAAAGGCATACTTGTCCAGACAGAGAATGCAAGCAGAAATCGCACTTTTGCATATAAGGATTATTTGGACATTTTGCGAAATGGAACTTAATGCATATATGTTGGCACAGCTATCATAATAATGATTAGTTAGAACTAAACACAGACTTTTATAAACCACTATAAACTAAAGGACTAAACAATGAAAAAGAGTATTACTGTTCTGGGTGAAAAATTTACTCTCAATGACGATGAAGAGTATCAAGGTAAGATAAGCATTTGGGGAAGAGAAACCGAGGTGTGGATAGAAACAGAATTAGAAGATGATTACGAGAACAACATAATCGAAAGAATCAATTGGCTGAATGAAAATCGCGATGCCGTCATCTCTACTTTTATGAAAGATAATGACCATTACGTCGGTGTGATAAATGAAATGATAGAAAGTGGTGAGTTCAAGGCGGATAAACCAATAACAGAAGAAGACTATGCAAATGCCTTGTTCGTGCGCTATTTGAACATCATAGAAAGTGGCGACGAAACAGAGATCTCGCTTGATTTAGATGCCGAACCTGATTACCTCTTAGGGCATTTAGCTTGTATGGAAATTAGCAGCGATTACAAAGTGGAATGTGGCGGAATAAATGGGTAAATAAGCCTTCATTTCGCAGAGAGTTATACGTAATAATTATACAAATAAATTATGTGTTAATTTATCGAGAGTTAGATCAATTATGAGCAAAAGACAATATATTATATTTGACGATGTGTTGCGGGATAAAACAATAATTCCTTATCTTGATGCGTGCATTGCAGAGATAGAAAATGGCACTGCCAGAGTATCGAAAACACGGGCTGAGAGAGGATATCCATCTTACCCTTGTTTCAGAGTGGAGGGAAAGGAAATCTTGATAGGTGCAGCTTTAGAGTACTATTTGTATAGCTTGCAGCATTCGGAATTTATCAGCAAGAAAGCAGAAGACTTTACAGAAAAAATGCGAGTGCTATGTGGTTGGCGCTGGGACGTCGATAGAACTCTGAATAGTTGGATAGATAGGGTGGTGCGAGATCCTTTCTTCTATAATGATAGTGATAGCAGGTTTGGACGCAATTGGAAGCTAAACCCGGAAAACCCGGGCTATACTTTGTCGGAAGAGTATTTAAAGTTTGCTTGTTTTATTGCAATTTGCTTTACGAAATACGGGATAAGCAGTGATAAGGTAACATCAGATGAAATATTCTTTTTTTTGAAGTCGCTTGGTAGCTCATTGCCAGAACAGTTAAAGAAAAATGGTAGTGGCGCTCTCCCGAAAGATCTCGCTAAAAGCAAAACAGATGATTATTCTTTCTCTGCTAATGATGCTTTCGCTACGATAAGAATAAACGTGAAAAATGAAAGTGAAGAAAGCTACAGCCAAGTTCTCGATGCTCTCTGCCGATTGCTTGAGTTTGGTTTTCCTAAGAGTTATTCCATCGATTTTAAGAGTCCGAATAAAATCTATCTTCCTATTAAGAAAACTCCGAAAAAAGGAGTTAATCAGTTATTCGCGAATGCCGTTTTATATCCGAATTTGCACAGCAAAATAGAACGCTATGCGCGTTTGGCAATGCAGGAAGACGAATGGTATAATAATTTAAACGATGAAAATTGCGCTATGCCGGGAACATTCGCGGTGTTTGCTCTTGGTTTATATGATGAGAAGTATCATCAGCTGGTTTGCGACTATTTATCAACCTGTGATGGCGAACATCAAAGTCTGCACGGAGAATTTGTATTGGCTTACATAGAGAAATATGGCTTCACAGAAAAGGGATTAGAGCTGTACAATCTTTGCGAGATGAATATACAGCATCTTCCTAAGAAGCTAATTTCCTTGTATAAAGCTAGAAAGTAAATAATTAATTGTAATTATAATAAAGGAACAAAAATGACCTCAGAATTATACGTAAGAAAAGCTACTCTCTGGGCTTCCAGAGGGGAATTTGAGAAAGCTGTAGAAAGTATGAACACAGTGCTTGAGTTGGACGATGATACCGTCGCGATGACCGAAGCGCACTGCTTCTTGGGAGAGTACTATTTCATCAATCAAAACTACGAGCTTGCCAAGGAGCATTTAGAGTGGATATCAGAGCGATCAGAGGAGCT
>JBHADY010000229.1:0-7024 GCA_041855325.1 Ignavibacteriota bacterium | reverse complement strand
CTTCTGCTTGTGGCTATTCTTGTCGGGGTGATACTTATCGCGGGAGGACTGTGGTTTGCTGATTCTAAGCTGCATTTTATTAGCTCTTCCCCGAAGGATAGCACAGAAGAAGCTCAACTGAAACGCAGACGCGATTTCTACGATGATAGAGTAAGCAAGGCAGCAAAGCCAAAAGTGGATACTGCCGCTCAAGATAGTGCAAAAGCTGCTCAGGATAGAATTCTCGCTGAGCAGAGGAGAATTCAGGATTCAATAGAAACTGCCGAATTACGCAAGCAAATAGAACAAGAAAAGAAAGATATTGCTGCAGCTGAAAAGCTAGCTAAGCAAGAAGAAATAAAAGCAAAGAAAGCTGCTGTTGAAAGAAGCAGAGAGCTAAAAGCTAAGCAAAAAGCTGAAAAAGAGTCTCGCAAGGCTCAGTTAGCAAATATGAAAGCTGAAAGAGCTGCCAAATTAAAAGCAGAGCACGAAGAGAAAATAAAAGCGGAAAAAGCTGATAAAGCTGAAAAAAACAAAGCTCTCCGTGCTGAACGTGACCGCAAAATTGCTGAAGCAAAAGCTAAAAAAGAAGCAGAAAAAGCCAAAATAGAAGAATCTAAACGTGCAAAGCAAGAATCTCAACGCTCGAAAAAAGAGACTCCTAAGCTGGCGAAAAAAGAACAGTCTATAGCTAAAAAACAGGAAACTGATAACATTAAAGATGCTGAATTCACAGTGCAAGTTTATGCCTCTCCTTCCAGAGAAGATGCTGTAAATTGGCTGAATAAGGTAAATAGGAAAGTGGGCGGTCAGGCGACTATGACTACGCAAATTAAGCGCGACGTGAAGTGGTATAGAATAAGATTCGGCAAGTTTAAATCTCGCGAAGATGCAGAAGATGCCGCTCGCAAAGCCGGATTTAACCAAGTTTGGATAGATAGAGTAAAATAATATCAGTACCTTTTATAACTATAAGTGATTAGTTAATTTAGTCATTGATATTAGTAATATTGCAAGTAATTAATATAGTGTGCGGGGGACGAATGTACACTCCATATAGAGATGAAACGGGATTAAATATTAAGATTCCTTGGGACGAGAATACGGCGAAAGGCTGGATAGTATCCGTAGCCATTCTGCTGGCTATCTTGCCCTTTATTGCTTTCGTAGAAATTGAAAAACCGAAAATTTCCGAAAGAGAAATCAGTAAAGTGCCGATAGAACTGATGCAGATTAGCTTCGGAGATGGCGATGGCACCGGAATGAGCAAGGGAAACCTGACGGCTGAGGGCATTATGCACAAGGGTGATGTGCCTGCCACTAATCTAAGCGATGCGGAGTCCTCTGGCAAAACGCAACTCTCGCCAAATGCAGCAGTGGATAATCCCGAAGATTATGAAAGATTTACGGCTACGAAGGACATAGCATCTACTTCTGCTGGGAATGTGAATGCTAATGGAACTGGTAGCAGAAATATAGGTTCTCCGACTGGTTCGCTGCTCGGCACCGGCTTAGGCACAAAAGGCTCCGGAAAAGGTATGGGCTTGGGCTTGGGCGATATCGAGTGGGGTGGAGGTGGAAATAGAACCGTACTAAGAAAAAAGATCCCTACATATCCGCACGGAGCAAAAGGCGGACAGGTGAAGATACGTTTCGTCGTGGATAAAAGCGGAAACGTAGTAAGCCTGAGACCCGCGCAAAAGGGCGGCGACCCGATACTCGAGCGCGCTGCTATGCAGGCTCTCCGCGAGTGGAAGTTTAATCCACTAACTCAGGATATGGATATGGAAGGTGTTATTACTATTCACTTTAAACTGAAATAAAGATATGGAACCAATGACTTATATAGTAATAGGCTTAATCCTTGTTGTGGTCTTCGCAATTGCTAAGAAGATGATTAAATTCGCAATATATCTCTCCATATTTATAATATTGTGCATAGTGATATATAAGTTGATTCTGACACTATAAGTCGGGATAATTAATAAATTTGAAAGATAATAATAATAGGAAAAATAATGGCATTTAAAATAGGTGTTATAGGCACTGGATACGTAGGATTAGTAACAGGTACTGTATTCGCAACTACCGGAAATAAAGTAACTTGCGTAGATATTGATGAAAATAAAATTAAAACTCTGAAGTCTGGCACTCCGACTATTTACGAACCAGGATTAGAGTATTACCTGAAGCAGAGTATATCCGATAAAAGGATAAACTTCACCACAGAGCTTAGCGATGCTGTGATGAATTCGCATATCATATTCCTCTGCTTGCCTACTCCTCCGAGCGAAGACGGCTCTGCGGATCTTTCGCACGTGCTGAAAGTAGCGGAAAATATAGCAAATATCATAAAAGAGAAAAACATAAATGAAGAGAGAATAGTAGTCAATAAGAGTACTGTTCCCGTCGGCACAGGAGACAAGGTAAAGAACATTTTCGCAAAGATAGTGCCGAATGCCCCTGTGAAAGTCGTTAGTAACCCAGAGTTCTTGCGAGAAGGATTCGCTGTGGAAGATGCGCTGAAACCTGAGAGAGTAGTTATTGGTTCGGACGACGAGCAAGTCGCAAAGACTATGAAAGAGCTATATGTGCCATTCGTGCGCAGCGGAAACCCGATTATCACACTGGATATAAAGAGTGCCGAGCTTACTAAGTATGCGGCTAATTCCTTCCTCGCGGTGAAGATTTCCTTTATGAATGACCTTTCGGCTTATTGCGAAAAGATAGGTGCAGATATAGAGAAGATACGCCTCGGTATTGGTTCGGATTCCCGCATAGGCAAGCGATTCCTCTTCCCTGGCGTGGGCTATGGTGGTTCTTGCTTCCCTAAAGACGTAAGGGCTATGATTTACTCCGCAGAGGAAGCTGGAGTAGATTTGCAGATTATCCGTGCTGCTCAGGAAGTGAACTACAAGCAAATTAACCGCTTTGCTAAGAGGATAGTTGATACTCTGGGCAAAGAAAGAAAAGTGGCTGTTTGGGGATTAGCTTTCAAGCCGAACACAGACGATGTACGCGAAGCTCCAGCTTTTAAGATAATTGATACTATGCTGGAAAATGGCTATTCCATCTCTGTATATGATCCAGAAGCTATGGACAACACTAAGCAACGCTATTGCGATAAGATTACTTATGCTGAAGATGAATACTCTTGCTTGTGCGAAGCTGAAGCTCTGATTATCGTAACTGAGTGGAATCACTTCCGTTCTCCAGACTTCGAGCTTCTTAAGAAGAATATGGCTGGCAATATCATATTCGATGGTCGCAACCTATACGAACCAAGGGATATGCGTGATAAAGGCTTCGAATATCACTGCATAGGCAGATAATAGAATACTATAAATACAAATATAGTAATAGGTTAATACAAAAATAGGCTTTCATTCGGCAGAAGTGGAAGCCTATTGCTATACCTATTCATTATGTAGTTACCATATTATAGGTTAATCTAATGAAAATTATCTAAACTCTTACATCTAAATATCCGCTTTTCATTTGCGCTTGAGCAGTCGCCTGTGTTTGCTGCAAAGTCTGAGCAGATGATTTCATTAAGTCCAGCAATTGACTCGGAAGACTATCTTCGCCCATCATATCGCTTAGGACTTTTGTTTGGATTTGCTTTTGCAGAGCGCTTACGTTTTTAGGAGCACTTTCTACTGCAAGCATGCTGTTAATAGATAACATATCTGTTTCTTTCAATTATATTACTTTACTAATAGCGAAATTATTAGTTTCCATATTTTGTTATCGGCTGTGGATGTTCAAAACTTTAATATTTCTTTGAACTTTTTTCGCCACTGAATAAAATACATAAAAAGAGCGAGAAAATTCGTATTTTAGCGTTCTTAATTATACTTAATAATAATTTATATGTAATACGCGAAAACAGCTATCTCAGAAGAGTATGAGTGATAATAATAATATAAATAATCAAACCACAGAAAATAATACAATTAATGACTTTAACGGCAAGTTGATACTAAAGTACTTGCTGAAGAATAAGCTATATGTGATAATTGCCACTATACTTGCGGCTATCGGCTCGGTGATATACGTGCTAACGCTGCCAAATTGGTACTTGTCGGTGGCGAATGCCGTTCCCCCGAAGTCCTCGGGAAGTGGACTTGAATCTATGCTCGGAGGCTTTACAAGTTCTCTGAAGGAGCTGGGGCTATCCAAGCTCACTGGCAAAGGAGGTGGCGACCAATATAGCTTTTTGGTTATCCTCGAGAGTCGCACTTTAGCCGATAGTATGATAGCTAAGTATGACTTAGCAAAAGCATACTTCCCCGATGAAGACCCGAAGGAAATCAAGCCTTCTTACGTGCGAGAAATGTTCTATGAAAATTTAGTCGTTGAATACCTCGATGATGGCAATTATAATATTGGTATTATGGATAAGGATTCCACTCGCGTTGCTGCTATGGTGATGGACTACATTGCTATGGCAAATAATCTAGCTCAGCGTATATACCAAGAAGAAACCGGCGTGAATAAAGCTTATCTAGAGACGAGACTAAATAGCATAGATTCGCTACTTCAGGAGACATCGAAGAACTTGGCTGCTTATTCGCGTCAGACAGGCATCATAAGCCCAGAGGGACAAAGCAAGGCTTTTGTCGAAGCAGTTGCTACGCTGAAGTATGAGTTATATACTCAAGAGGTGCTATTAGAAAGTATGAAAAGTAGGTTCGGCGAGAATGACTTCAACACAAAGAACCAAGAAAATACCATAAAAGTGCTGCGCGGCAAGCTGAAGGAAATGGAAAACAAGCCAGGCTTTGCGGGCAACTTCTCCCTGGCTGATGCTGGAGAGAAAGGCATTAACTTCCTGGCTAAGTCTGCTGAATTCGAAGCCCTAACTAAACTGAAACTCTTTATGCAGCCTATGCTGGAGGAAGCTAAGGTTAATGAAAATAGAAATTTGGTAACTCTGACTATAGTGGATTATCCGATAACTCCGGACAAAAAGGAAAAACCAAAACGCAGCCTAATCGTTGCCGGCATCACACTCGGAGTTATGCTGCTTAGCATACTTGTTCTGCTCGGCGTGTTCTCAATTAAAAGACTGAAGAAAGAACTTAATACTATAGAATAAGTGATTAGCCCATCAAATATAATTAGCGACAAAAAGCCCAGTATTGCTGTGCTTGGCATCTCTTTGGGAGTGATAGCACTTCTTGCTTTCGCTT
Organism: Ignavibacteriota bacterium; assembly: GCA_041855325.1. Taxonomy (GTDB): domain Bacteria; phylum Bacteroidota; class Ignavibacteria; order Kapaibacteriales; family UBA2268; genus CALLXS01. The sequence continues at coordinate 1,850 of JBHADY010000229.1, read as the reverse complement.
TAGAGATGTTCGAATTTGGTATGTTTCTTCCGTTCTTAGTGCCGGTGCTTGTGGTGCTATTCTTTGCTGCAAAGAGCAATGACTTTTGGGTATTCACTATGTTCTGCTTACTCCCTTTTATCTTGCTTTCGCGAGAGGAGGGAATGAAGCCCACCGAACTCGGCGCAATGGCATACTTGCTTTTGGGCATACCTTACTATATGCTGAAGTATCACATAATCAAGCGGGAACAACTGATCTATAACTGGGGAGACTTAGCGCTAATGCTCTTTTGGGTATTCCTCCTGCCGAATGCCATCATAGCCAAGCTAAATGGAGTAGAAGTAGGCGAGTGGATTCGTGGCTTCCTCACTATGACTATGTACTTAATGTACTTCCCACTTAGACGCTATCTTCGCGATGGAATAAGAGTAAAGCACTTCATTATTGCCTTTAGTATTTGCACTATTGCTATATGTGTGCATCACTTGGCATATATTAAGTATAATGCCGTGCGTGCGACTATGGCGTATCAATTGGAGTCCAGCCTGAGAATCAACCTCACATTAATGGCACTGGCTATTTTCGTGAGCATCACTTTTATATTTGATATTAAGGAAAAGTGGCTGAAGCTATTATTATTTGTTACCTTGGGTTTGGCGATAGCCGGGGTTATCACGAGCTTTGCGCGTGCTACTTGGCTTACTGTGCTTGTTCTTCTGATTGCGAATTTATTCGTTCTCTCTCGCAAGCAACGGGTTACTTTGGTGGTATTGGGTTTCCTTGCTATGATTGTCTCGGCGGGTATATTCGTTAATCAGTTCAAGAATTATGACTTATACATTAAGCTGATTAATAAGAAATTCCTCTCATCGAAGGACGGGAAGAAGGACATTTCAATCAGAATGAGACTTTACGAATATAAGGGTGTGCTAAAGGAAGTAAAGCAGTATCCGTATTCCGGCGTGGGAATGCAGAAGAAGTTCAGGTTTAAGAACGTGAGCAACCACGGAATGCAGCAGATTCAGAATTTCACGCATAATAGTTTCCTTCACTTCTGGTATATGTATGGTATTCCTACCGCGGTGATTTTCATCGTCTTTCTTTTGTATTTCTTGGTGAGGAGCGGACGTATAGTCCTCTTGCCGAGCAGGTATAATCTACTTCAGCGAAAGTATGCTTTTATTGGCTTTTCCGGGCTTGTTATAGCCATTCTTCACGCTATGGTTTCTCCGCAGATGTCCGCAACGGAGACTATTATCGTTGTGTTTATTTCCGTTGCCTTCCTTAACGATAAGCTAATGAAGTCTGCCGAGCTGGAGCACAAGGCTTAGACCTTGAACTTGCGTTGTATTTCGCGTTTTACTTCTCTTTCCTTAGTGCTTTCGCGCTTATCGTATTTTTTCTTTGCTTTTGCTAATCCTAATTCCACTTTCACGAATGCCCCAGAGAAGTATAATGACAGTGGTATAAGCGTTATTCCTTTTTCCGCTACTTGCGAGCGAAGTTTGCGGAGTTCGCGGGAGTTCAGAAGGAGTTTGCGAGGACGCTTTGGCTCGTGATTTTCTCTATTCCCGAAATCATACGGACTGATGTGCAGATTAATCACGAAAAGCTCATTGCTATCTTTATTCGGGAAGGCAGCATAGCAATCCTGCAAATTAGCTTTCCCTGCTCTCAGTGCTTTCACTTCAGTTCCTTGCAAAGCAATGCCCGCCTCGATTCTTTGAATAATCTCGAAATCGTGGAACGCCTTTCTATTCTTGACGATTAACTTCTCATTTCTTTCAAACTGCTCTGCACTTTTCATAATTATCTTCAAACTCCATAGAATGTAAGAAAGTGTATACGAAAAAGCTTAGGAAATGTTG
>JBHADY010000228.1:0-7748 GCA_041855325.1 Ignavibacteriota bacterium | reverse complement strand
ATATTAAAATTTTGTTTATTTTTGCGTATAATTTTGAGTATATTTAAATTTACATAGCGAAAGTACATAATACAATGTCAAAAGTCACAAAGCCAAGAGTGTTAATTACTGGCGGTGCTGGTTTTTTGGGTTCACACTTATGTGAGCGCTTCCTTAAGGAAGGCTATGAAGTAATCTGTATGGATAACTTCCTGACAGGCACTGCGGAGAACGTTCAGCACTTATACGATAACCCAAGTTTTAAGTTAGTTCAGTATAATGTAAGCAATTTCATTCACGTTAGCGGTGAATTGGATAGCATATTGCATTTTGCCTCTCCGGCTTCTCCATTTGATTACCTGAAATATCCTATTCAAACTTTGAAAGTGGGTTCTATCGGCACTATGAACTGCCTCGGCTTAGCTAAAGAGAAGAAAGCGCGTTTCTTGCTCGCTTCAACAAGTGAAGTCTACGGCGACCCGCTTATTCACCCTCAGCCAGAGGAGTATTGGGGAAATGTAAATCCCGTAGGTATTCGCGGAGTGTATGACGAAGCGAAACGTTTCGCTGAAGCTATGACTATGGCATACCACCGCTATCACGGAGTGGACACTCGCATTGTTCGTATATTCAATACTTATGGTCCGAGAATGAGAATAAACGACGGCAGAGCAATCCCTGCGTTCATCTCTCAAGCTCTTAATAATGAAGATGTTACTGTGTTCGGCACTGGCTCGCAGACTCGCTCCGTGTGCTACGTAGATGACTTAGTAGAGGGCATCTATCGCTTGCTTATGAGCAATGAGCACGAACCAACAAACATAGGCAATCCTGATGAAATCACTATGCTGGAATTAGCACAGGAAATCATAGACCTGACTGGTTCAAAGAGCAAGATTATATTCAAAGACTTGCCACAGGACGACCCGAAAGTTCGCCAACCAAACACAAAGAAAGCTATTGAAGTGCTCGGCTGGAAAGCACAAATTAATCGCCGCGAAGGCTTAGAAAAGACTATCGCCGACTTCAAAAAACGCTTAGGCAAATAGCTCGTATTCATTAAATAGAGCAATTATATCATTAAATAGAAAACATTAACAATAATAAATAGAATTATGGATAATAATACTTACAAAGCCGCTGGAGTTGATATAGAAGCTGGCGAAGAAACAGTAAAAAGAATTAAACCATTAGTGCGTTCCACTTTCTCTGATAAAGTGCTCGCTGATATAGGGCTTTTCGGCGGTCTGTACGATGCAAAGTTCGAAGAGTATAAACATCCTATTCTCTGTTCCTCCACCGACGGAGTAGGAACTAAGCTTAAGGTAGCTTTCCTTGCGAATAGACACAATACAGTAGGTCAGGACTTAGTAAATCACTGCGTGAATGATATACTCTGCTGCGGAGCGAAACCTCTCTTCTTCCTCGATTACTTCGGTTGCGGAGAGTTAGACCCTAACGTAGCTGAGCAGGTAATCAGTGGCTTCGTGAAGGCTTGCCGCGAAAATGGCACTGCCCTTATCGGCGGAGAAACTGCCGAAATGCCATCTATGTACCAAAAAGGCGAGTATGACCTATCAGGTACTATCATTGGCGTGGTGGAAAAGGACAGAATCCTAAATGGTAGCCGCGTGGAAGTTGGCAATATCTTAATCGGTATCCCAACTAACGGCTTGCAGACTAATGGCTATTCATTAGCTCGCAAAGTGTTATTAGAAAAGTTTAAAGTAGAAGATTACGTTGATGAAATCGGCGCTACTATAGCAGATGCACTGCTGGCTATTCACCCATCATTCCTTAACCTCGTTATGCCATTATTGGATAAAGAACTTATCAATGGTGTATCGCACATCACTGGTGGCGGTATCGTCGGCAATACTACTCGTATACTCCGCAAGGATAATATGTCGCTTGCTATCGACTGGAACTCTTGGGACGTATTGCCTATATTTAAGTTAATCCAAAAGACTGGTAATATAAGCGACGAAGAAATGCGTTATGTATTCAACCTCGGTATCGGTATGGTGCTCGCAGTTGATAAAAAACACGTTGATGAAGTGCTCGAGGGCTTAAAATCCGTGAATGCAAAAGTAATCGGCGAAGTAAAGTAAATAACTTTTTCAAGAATAAATAAAGAAAGAAAATTATGGAATTATACTTAGATACAGCGAATATAGAACATATTAAAGAAGTAGCTGCTATGGGTTTCATCAGCGGCGTAACTACTAATCCATCTCTCTTGGCGAAAGAAGACCCAAAAGTAGATATCAAAAAGCGAATACTCGAAATACACGATCTCGTGGGCGGACACCTCTCCGTAGAAGTGAACTCCCTCGACACAAAAGGTATGCTTAAAGAAGCTGAAGAAATCCTCGCTTGGTTCCCAGATGCTACTATTAAAATTCCTATGATTCCAGCTGGCTTAGCTGCTACTAAGGAACTTTATAAGCAAGAAGTGCCAACTAACGTTACTCTTATCTTCAGCGCTACTCAAGCTCTCGCTGCTGCAAATGCCGGCGCTACTTACGTTTCTGTATTTATGGGTAGATTAGACGATATCGCAATGGATAGCGCTGCTGTTCTCGACGAAATCGGCGAAATTTGGGACAGACAAGGATTAGAATCGCTAATCATTGCTGCTTCTATCCGCAATCCTCTGCATATTATCCAAGCTGCTAAAGCTGGCGCAGATATCGCAACAGTACCATACAATGTGCTTATGCAATCACTTAAGCACCCAATGACTGACAGAGGCGTTGATGCTTTCGTTGCAGATTATCAAAAAATGATGGCTGCTAAGAAGTAAGCACTAATAATCTAAATACATAAAGCTAAACACAAAGGGCGAAAAGTAGTAATACCTTTCGTCTTTTGTGTTATATAATGAATAAGTGCCTATCTCGGGGTGAGTTCCACGATTGGGATTATCATCTCTTCGAGGGAGATGCCACCGTGCTGGAAGCTATCGCGGAATCTATTCAGATACTGATGATAGTCCGTTGGATATACGAAGTAGTAATCCTCTTTCGCTATAATATTATTAATGGTTAGTCCCATCTTTGGCAGGCGGAAGTCTTCCGGTGTCTTCACTTGCATAGCGTGTTTATCCTCTGCTTTCACGTTCTTTCCGAACTTATAGCGCAGGTTAGTGCTGGTGTCGCGGTCGCCGATGACCTTCACTCCACGCATACAGCGGATAGAGCCGTGGTCTGTGGTAAGAATTACTTTTGCTTTTTTATCTTCGGCTATGGATTGCAGCATTCTAAATAGGCTGGAGTGTGCAAACCAAGACTTAGTCAGCGAGCGATAAGCGGATTCATCAGGAGCGATTTCCTTAAGTATGGCATAATCCGAACGTGAGTGCGCCATCATATCCACAGCATTGAATACTATAGTAGTAAGGTGATTCTTCTTGTATTTTGGCACATTTGCTTCCATTTTCTTGCCGAATTCCGTGTCGTGTATCTTCACATAAACGAGCGGGCTATTCAGCTTAACACCTTTGCGTTTCAGTTGTTCTTCGAGCAGTTCTTTCTCGTGAGCATTTAGCTTATGGTCCTCTGTATTGAACTCACTAACCCAATACTGTGGGAGATACTTCTTAATATCTGCTGGGAAAAGCCCCGCGAAAATGGAATTTCGGCAGAATTGCGTAGCCGTTGGTAATATAGCGCTATAGTTATTCTTCTTAAATGTGTAGTACGGGGAGAGAAGCTCTTCCATCATAGCCCATTGGTCGAGGCGCATGCAGTCCACGACGATGAAGAACACAGGGTCTCCGCTCTTCAGGTGTGGCAATAGATGCTGATCAACGAGGCGATTAGAGAATAGCGGAGTATCTGGGTCTTTCTCGTTGTGTATCCAATCAACATAGTTTCTCTCTACGAATTTAGAGAAAGCGGCATTGCAGTCTCGCCACTGGTCTTGCAGAGTTTGAGCGAAGCCCAGCTGAGGATGCTTATCCAATTCTATAGACCAATTCACGAGTTGTTGATAAACTTCATTCCATTCGCTCCAAGTGAGGTTTTCATTAACTTTCTGAGATATTTGTGCGAATGCCCTTAGATAATCCTGAGTGATAGTCTCTTTGGCTATTCTATCGGAGTCGAGGAATTTCTTCACAGCGGCAATGATTTGCGCTGGATTAACCGGCTTAGTTAGGTAATCATCAATTTTCTTTCCTATGGCTTCTTCCATCAGGTCTTCAGCTTCGTTCTTGGTAACCATTACTACGGGCGTAGTCGGGGCGATTTCCTTAATAATAGGCAGAGCTTCTATGCCAGTCATACCTATCATAGATTCATCAAGGAAAATTAAGTCGTAGAGAGATTGCCGTAGTAGTTCTATTCCGTCGTCTGCATTGCTTGCTTGGGCTACTTCGTATCCTCGCTGTTCGAGCAGGAAAATATGCGGTTTAAGTAGCTGAATTTCGTCATCAATCCATAGGATTTTCGATTTGCTTGAGTTCATTTATCTATCCTGTATAAGTTTATAAATAGCAAACTTAGTTGCACTATTATTAGGTGCAAACTGTGATAATATCAAATGCTAATGCTATGTGATATTATAAGTTATGTAGAGATTCAATTGAGTAACAAAATTGCTATTTATACTTCTTTCTTTGTTTGTTTCGGTGAATATGCTGTTCCATTAGCATTATTCTTTTGTGTACGTATTAATCTCTTATATAGTTACAAATTTGCAGTAAATAACATACAGAAAAGCCACACCCCAATTTGGAGTGTAGCTTATCAGTATTTGTAAAACAATGAAATAAGTGTTATTCTATTTTAGTTTAATTTCAACGCGTCTGTTCATCGCGCGTGCTTTTTCTGTAGTGTCTTTCACTAACGGTCTGGATTTGCCATAACCTTTTGTTTCTATTCTACTGCTCTTTATTCCATTCATTACTAGCCAAGCTTTCACGGCATCGGCGCGTTCTTTAGATAGTTTCATATTGAAGTCATCAGAGCCGACGTCATCTGTATGCCCTTCGATGTAGAATTGATAAGGCTTACTGCTATTCTGCAGGCGAATTAACTGGCTATATATAGCTTCCAATGTAGCATAAGAGCTAGGAGAAATATTAGCCTTTCCATTTTCGAAGTTAATCTCGTTCATAACTAAATCTTTATAAAGCAGAATGTTATGAGTTATCTCATTTCTTTTGGTGTTTTCAGGTACATAAAATGAGTGTGAGTACTTGAAATAGTCATCTGCGTATGCTTCTATTGAGTATTTATGTCCCAATTGTAGCAATACAAATGAGAAATCCTGAGAGTTGTCGAATTCGCGTTTAGTTTCGCCTGTGGTTAAGTCTTTTATTACTATGCGTGCATTTACCGGTGTGCGATTGATTGAATCCAGGATTTGCCCGTCTAGATAGATCATTCTTTCTGGTTCTCTTGGGTTTGGATACATATCGTAAATATCGAGTTTTCCTTGTCCGCCAGCTCTATTTGAAGAGAAGTAAGCGTGTTTAGTGTTTTGCACTGGAACGAAGAATAGCTCATCATATATGGTATTGATTTCTCGTATATTTTCTGGCTCGTCGAAGAAGGCAGAATTTCGTTTAGTGTAGTAAATGTCGTATCCGCCTTGGTGACCGCGACGAGTGGAGTCATTTGATGAAAAGTAGAATGATTTTCCGTCGAGGGCGAGGTGCGGAGACCTTTCATCGTAAGGTGAGTTCAGGTCATGAACGGGTCTTGCTTCGTCCCATCCTTCGTTATTTCGTATTGATACGTATATATCTGTTCCGCCTTGGCCTCCGGGTCTATTACTTACGAAGTATAGAACTTTTCCGTCAGCAGAAAGTGTAGGCTGGGAGTCCCAATATTCGGAGTTCACTTTTGGACCGAGACTGGTGATTTCATCCCATTTTCCGTTTATCTTTCTTGCGCTGTATAGGTCTGTTCTTCCGTCGCCTTTTTTGTCGTGTTCATAAGCGGCGAATATCATATAATTTCCGTCTTGGCTAGTAGTAACAGCTCCAGAGTGAGTGGAGTGGTTTAGTCTTCCGCTTACTAATCCATCGAAGTAAAGTCCGCCTTTAGCATCTCTATTAGCTTCGAATGTCTCGTGTCTTTCATTTCTTCCACTTGTGAAAAACATCTTTCTGTTTTTCTTATATAAGTTAGGAGCGAAGTCATCATGAGCAGAGTTAATAATACGCATTGGCGTAATACTAATCTGAGATATGCTGGTATCAAAGCAGAGCAAAGCTGCAATAATAAATAATAATGAGTATTTTAGACTTTTTTTCATATTGCTTCTCCTTAGTATGTGAACCATAGTGAAAGTAATAATTGCAGAGTGTGCAATCTTTTGTTATTAAACTCTGTCCTTATTGGCAAAGTAGTTCCAGCGATAATATCATCAATATGATGATCTTTCATCGGTGGGGTTATGAAGTATTGGAAACGCGCCTGTGGAACTATTGATAACTTGTCGTTTAGTTCGATTTCATAACCCAAGCCCAAGTTCATTCCAGCTCTCATATCAAAGACATCCTCAGTTGGGTATTTTCCTTTAATTTTCACGATTTGTCTATCGCAGAAACAAACGCTATATTTAGGGTTATTCTGCGCGTTTATCACTTGCCTGAGCGATGTAACCGAATGGTTTGGGTCTTGAGTAGTGATCCTGTGTTCAAGCTCTGATTGAGGTAGCAAGAAATCCAGCTGCAAGCCGGTTATAGCGAATAGTCCATTATATAGCCTAAGGCGATAGTTGATAGCAGCCGATACCCAGTTCGTGTAATCGAAGAACTCTGCTTCTACTGGCACTAAATCTCCCATATTATCAATGTCCTGCACTAATCCTTTGCTCGAGTAGTTCTTTGTTTCATAACCAAATCGAACTTGGAATGCGGAGTAATTATCGAATGAAAAATCAGTGAGAATTCCGAAACTTGGGCTATAGCCCTTTGCTTCTGCTGTGGGTTCGTACAGAGTACTTCTTTTAAAGCCCTCTGCCACAGGCGTAGTTCCCGCATCCCAGTGTATATCCTGAGAAAAGAAGTTTACATTAACCCCACCTTCTACCCCGAACCGAAGTTTTCTATTAGAAGGTGTCGGAGCAGCAGGAGGAGCTACTTTTGGTGTTCCCTCGGGAGTCTCTCTTGAAATTTCTCTGGGAGTAGCCCGTGGAGCCACAACCCGTGCTTTCTGCGGAATACTTTCTGGAGCAAAATCTATAAGTAGCTACGGATTCATCAGGGGTTGTACTTGTGGCTTTGCCCTTTGTTTCACAGGCTTTTTTACCGGGGGCTTTGCCGGTAACTTCTCCTTAGGAACTTTTTCTTGTATTTCACCGGGTCTAAGTACATCCTCACTAATCAAACTATGAAAAGAGAATAAAGTACTTACCAATGAAACCAATACAATCTTTTTAAGCATTGCTTATTCCTTAATAGTTATTAAATAATTATACTAATCTTCAAACACTGCAAATTACTTAAAAGTATACAAATAATCAAAATAAGTAATGCACATTTTAGTGGAAATGTGTGGAAAACTTTCTTTTGTCCGATGTTTACGGATTCAATAACTATACCAATATGCTGAAAAGCCGTACCCAAGTGAATGAGAACGGCTTTTCTTAGCATATAGATACCTATAGTGATTGATGTATGTGGATAATAATATACTCTTTTTTGATATTATCTACTTAAGTTTAATTTCAACGCGTCTGTTCATCGCGCGTGCTTCTTCTGTAGTGTCTTTCACTAACGGTCTGGATTTGCCATAACCTTTTGTTTCTATTCT